>JAGOBX010000515.1 GCA_017999075.1 Candidatus Babelota bacterium
TATTAGATAAAAATAAACCTAAAAAGTTCAAAAAATATTTATATTATATTCAACGTTTTAATATTAAGAGCTTTTATTTATCGTATTTTTTTTACCGAATTAATATTATTTTCGAATATTATAATTTTATTATCATATACATTAATAAAATCATAGTCGCCATCATTGTTATAATCAATAAAAAAAGATTGGTAAATTATTGAATTTGTATTTAATATTTCATTTTCAACTTTATCAGATGCGAATTCAAAACCTGAATTCTTATATAAAAACAATTTTTTGTTTTTGCATGTAATAAATAAATCTTTATCACCGTCGGAATCATAGTCGCCTGTAGATAAAACCGAAACATCGTCAGGTATATCTAATTGAGATTTAGATTCTCTCAATGCAAGATTTTCTCCAGTATTCCAAAATATCAAGTTGTTGTATATCTGGCCATTTATAGAGATTCCGTTAAATGTCAAAAACAAATCAGTTTTGCCGTCATTGTTAAAATCGGAAAATTCGGCATTCGAAATTTTTAATTCAACATTATTAATTAAATTTTTTCTAACAAACGATTTTCCTGATTTATTTTCAAAAAACATAAGATTATTATTTGAAACAAAATTAGTTCTGCATAAAATATCCGAAAATCCGTCATTGTTAAAATCACAGATTTTTATATAATCAAAAACATCTGTCATGGCAATTCCAAGTTCTGCGTTTGCATTAGCAAAAATCATATTCCCTGTGTTTTCAAAAATAAAAAGCTTATCGTCTTTCATTAAAATAAGTAAATCAGGATAATTGTCATTATTTATATTTAGAACCTGCAAATCTTTTATTTCTGACTTTACAGATAATTGAAATCTTGTACCCATATTTTCAAATTTGTTATATCCGAATCCTCTGAAAGATTTTAATATTCCATTCTGAAGAATGATTAAATCCTTTTTTCCATCATTATCAAAATCAGCAATATAAGGTTTGATAAAATTCTCGGTATCATCAAGCAAAATTCCTGTTTCCACAACTTCAAATTTTAAATTATTATTATACAATATTACAATTTTATTATTTTGAACTGTCACTATATCAGTTGTTCCGCTTCCATCAATATCTGCCTGACAAACAAACGGAATAATATTGTCGATAATCGGCAATGAATTTTGAGAAAATATTTTACCGCTGAATTTTGGAGTTACTTTAACAAAAATTTCTTGACTCAAATTAGGCACTTCATCAGCGCATTTTATTCCTATTTTATATTCATAATCGTTTAATACATCCGAAATAGTGTAAACATTTACCCCTGGCGCAAGTTTAAATTCTTTCAATTTTTTGTTTTCTTTATCATATAAAACTAATAGTTGAAATTCAAGATCTCCATTTAAATCAGGAGACGGAGACCACGAAGCTGTAATACGGTTATTAATGCCGGCAGCAGTTAGATTTGATACCGGTCCTGGAGATTCCAAATCTGCAGGAACAGCATACGCAATATCATATTCTTCACTTTCATTTAGAGATTCATCGTAGGCTGACAATGCTATTTTATATCTTATTCCGTTAGTAAGATTTTCAATAATATATGAATTAAAATTTTTCTGCAGTTCCACATTTCTGATAAATTCATTTTTATCATTATAAATATATAAAATATATCCTTTCAAATCATAATCGTTTTGTTTTTTAGAAAGCCTTATTCTTATACAGGTATTTAATGGTTCAACTATCATTTTAGGGGGTTTTGAAGGAGGTACATTGTCTATTGCAAGAGCCTCAATTTCTTTTCCTTCAGACTCAGGACGCAGTGGTTCCTGAACTGTTACTTTGAACATGTAGCGGCTTCCGTTTACAAGATTTTCGACTACATAACTCTGCATTTGATTTCCTGCAGTTCCAATAAATTCCCAAGAACCGGTTCTATTATTTTTTTGATAAACAAGCTGTCTGTCAATTTTTCTGTTTACTGACAAATCCCAAAATAATCTTATTCTTTTATCATAAGGTTCAAATTTTAGATTTATTATTTCTGCAGGTTTTCTTGAATCAAGATTCGGCATCAAGTCAACAGCTTCATATAAAAAGTTCAAACAATATTCAAGTGTTCCTGCAATTTGATTAACAAAATTATCCTGCCAATCAGTATATGAAACATTTAATCCGGATAATGAACTTAAATTTTTTGAGATAACTACTTTCTTATTCAGCGGGTCAGACATCGGGATTAAATTATACATAGCTATTGCATTCATTCTTTTATAAGTTTCAGGATTATAAAAATCAAGCGCTGAAAATTTAACAATATTTACGACAGCTTCTTCAGCATCAAATTTATTTTTAAATCCGTCAAACTTTATTCTGTTATCAAGTTTAAATAAATTTTCCGAAGAAACAAAAGCATCAAGTTCTGAAAAAAATTCTTTAATAACTTCATTTTTAGCTGTTCCAAACGCTGAATTTTTTCCCATGCAATATGGCCATAACGCTAAACTGCAAAAATATTTTGTCATAGCTCCAAGAAAAAATGCGCCTGCTTCAGGATTTCCATTTTTTATTACCGAAGAAGCTTTATCAATTTCTTTATCTATTATTTCCATATAATAACGAAGCGAAGTATTATCTTTCAATATACGCATATTGTTTTCATCAGGTAATGGAATATTGTAATAATAATTAGATAAATGCCTGAAATAATAATCTACATCTATCTGTTTTGTTATAGCATCCTGCTCAAAATTTTCGCCTGAAGCAGCCTGGATCCCTGATTCAAAATATTTTTTATACTTTTCCACCCAAGCAAATTTAGTTTTTGTCTGTTCATTAAATGAAACAGCTTTCATGAAACAATAATAATAAATATTTTTGTTTTTATCTATAATTTCATAATCATACCCGTAGACTGACGAAAACAAACTTAAAATAAACGCTAAAATTATTATTTTTTTCATAAATAATTCCAAAATCTAATTAAAAAATTTAATTTATTTACAAT
>JAGOBX010000516.1 GCA_017999075.1 Candidatus Babelota bacterium
ATTGCACAAAAAAAAATCTATGTCAATATAAAAAGGATTATATTTAAAATGAAAAACATTTTAATTGTTTTTTTTTATTTTGACATTATACTGTTAACTAAAAATTCTAACAATACTTTCCGTATTGTTTATGTTAAAAAATTTAAATTGAATTTTGGTTATTAATTTTTTTTATAGAAAAATCAAAGGGAGGCATAATGCCGTGGCTAAACCAATCGGAGACGTTGTAAAAGTCGGAACGAATTTGATGGAGCTTATAGAATTTGTTATTTTAAAAAAAAATAAATTCGGCGAGATAAAAAAATGTCATTACGGCATAAATGTTTTTAAAGTTCGCGAAGTGATAAAAACCCCGGATATAGTTCCTCTCCCCAATGATATAAGTTTTATTGAAGGCATGTTTAATTTACGTGATGAAAATATTCCTTTGTTGAACTTAGTTGAACGGCTTGGAGGAATGGAGCAGGATTATAATAAAAATATAGTTATTGTAGCAGAATTCAATAATATTTATATAGGTCTTCTTGTACACGAAGTAGTGCAGATTCATAGAATTTCATGGCAGAGAATATTGCCTGCTCCTAAAATGACAGCAGCTCCTGAATCTGATTTAATAATAGGAGTTGTAAAACTTGATAATGATGATTCTCTTGTAATCCTTGATTTTGAACGTATTGTCAATGAAATAAATCCTGTTACAGATGTTGAAGTCGGAAATGTTAAAGAAGATGATAATACAAAAGAAGTTAATAAAAAACATCATATACTTCTTGCAGATGATTCAAAAATTGTAAGAAAACAAATGCAGGATTTATTAACAAAATTAGGGTTTACCGCTACTATGAAAGAAAACGGGGAGGAAGCATTAAAAGAGCTGCTTAAAATTAAAGATGAATGCGAAAAAGAAAATGTTTCTATAAGAACTAAAGTTTCTTTTATCATAACAGACATAGAAATGCCTCAAATGGATGGATATACTCTTACCAACAAAGTAAAATCTGATCCTGTTTTATGTAAAATTCCTGTAATTATGCACACGTCTTTAAGCGGCGACAATGTTAAACTAAAAGGAAAAGAAGTCGGTGCCGATGAATATATTACAAAATTTTCAGTTGATCATATTAGAGAAACATTAAATAAAGTATTAGCTAATTATTAAAATTACTATTTTTATATAATATATAAACTCTAATATAACCTTAAAAAATTTATTTAATGAATAAATATAATATAAATTAATATGATAAATTTAGCAGACAAATATTCATTGATTTACGATATAAAAAATGTTTTAAATCTTATACTTACTACAATAGTATCTGATTTAAAAGCTGATATCGGCTCTATAATGCTTGTTGATGATGAAAAAAAAGAACTTGTAATTGTCGAGTCCATAGGTTTATCATTTGATTCAATTATGAATATATCTTTTAAATGTGAAGAGGGAATAGCAGGAAAATCATTTTCATATAAAAAACCTATAATTATTAATAATACAACAAACAGCAATGAATTTAAATATTTTAACTTCCAGCGTGAAAACATAGCTTCAGTCGTTTCATACCCTGTAATTGATAATGATAAAGTTCTTGCCGTTATAAATGTTTCTTCAGTAAAAATCAGCAATTTTAATGAAAGTACGTTATCTTATTTAGCTAATTACGGAGCTTTAGTGCTGAACGCTATAAAAAATCTGAAATTCAGCAATTCGGATGTTTCTCTAAATTTTATAGATGAAACCACCGGATTATATAACTATTCTTTTTTTATTGAAAATTTAAAACGCGAATTAGACCGTTCCGAAAGGTATAACGAAATTTTTTCATTGATTTTTATCAAAATCAACAATTTTGCTGATATCGTAAAAAAATGGGATGATGAAAAATTAAAACAATCATTAAAATATTTTGCTTTGTTTTTAAAAAATACTTCACGCCGTGTTGACATATGTTCTTTATATGACATGAATCTTTTTGCAATAATTACCCCTGAAACCGGTAAAGGCGGATGTCAAAAAAAAACGGAAAGATTGTATGACAACGTAAAAAAAATGAAATACTATCCTGAAAACATAACGAATATGCCTTCATTGGAAATATCATGCGCAATCTCAAGTTATCCTGAAGACGGAAAAAAACCCAACGATATCATTGAACATTGTTTGTCTCAATTATGATATGCCCTCAAATCCTTTTATAAAATCATGTTTTCTTATAACAGTAATTTTGATAATAGGCATTATTATCAGATTATACGCTCTTGAAAAAAACGAATTAATTCTCGAAGGCGACGAAGCTATAGTCGCTCTTATGGCAAAACATATTTCAGAAAACAAAATTATTCCTGCATTTGTTTATGGTCAGGATTATATGGGAAGCCTTGAAGCATACACTGTTTCGATTTTTTTCAGTTTTATTGACAATTCAATAAAAACTTTAAAATCAGCACCTCTTGCTTATTCGATTATTTCAATACTGTTTTTATGGTTATTACTAAAAAACGAATTTGGAATTTACATAGCTGCTGCCGTATCTTTATTATGCGCTGCTCCTCCATATTTAATGATAAAATGGAGCTTATCTCCTACAGGAGGCCATATTGAAAATTTTCTTTTGTCAATAATAATAATGATTTTTATAAAAAAATATTTTCATGAAGAAAAATTCCTTCATCTTGCCTTGGCGTGTTTTTTTTGCGGACTTGCTTTTTGGGTAAACCCATTCTCGATTTTTTTAACAATATCATTTTTGATAATATATTTTCATCATAAAAAAAATAATCCTCAAAAATATATTTTTTCTATTTTTATTTTTTTATTTTTTTTCTCTGCCGGAGCATTGCCTTTAATTATTTACAATATAAATCATAACGGCATTACTTTTTTAAAACTCGGATGTTTTTTTTTAGGAGTATCTGCTTCAACATATAATTCGGGAAATAATATTTTTCAATTAGTATTCAATAAAATAATATCAATG
>JAGOBX010000517.1 GCA_017999075.1 Candidatus Babelota bacterium
TAAAATGTTATTCAGGAAAATTAAAATCAGGCGTTGATGTTATAAATTCACGGACAGATTCAAAAGAAAGAATAGGCCAAATCGCAGTAATGATTGGCAAAACAAGAGTTGAAACAGGGGAATTGTCAACAGGCGATATTGCCACTTTAGTAAAACTTAAAGAAACCAAAGTTGGCGATACATTAAGGGATTCATCTGTAATTTTCAATTTCAAACCAATCGCTTTTCCAAAACCTGTATTATTCAACGCAGTAAAAGCAGAAATAAAAAAGGAACAAGAAAAGTTAACGTATGCACTTCATTCTTTTGCTCAAAGCGATCCTACATTTCAAGTTTATACAGATAAAACTTTTAACGAATTTATTATTTCAGGTATGGGAGAAATGCAGCTTGATTTAATGCTGAAAAAACTTAAAGTTAAAACAAATATCAATTTTGTTATAACTCCACCGCGAATAGCTTATAAAGAAACAATAAAACGAAAAGCCGAAGCACAGGGAAAATATAAAAAGCAGTCAGGCGGCAGAGGCCAGTACGGAGATTGTCACATTCGTGTAGAACCTTTGAAACGCGGATCAGGCATTGAATTTGTTGATGAATTATTCGGAGGTTCAATTCCTTCAAAATACGTTCCTGCTGTAGAAAAAGGAGTACGTGAAAAACTTCAAAAAGGATATGTTGCCGGATATGAATTAATAGATATGCGTGTTGCTTTGTATGATGGAAGTTATCACGACGTTGATTCATCAGATTTGGCATTCCAGATAGCAGGTTCATTCGCAGTTGATGCAGTATGCGAAAAAGCTACGCCAATTATTCTTGAACCTATAATGAACCTGGAAGTTCAAATTCCTGAAATTTATATGGGAGAAGTTATAGGCGACATAAATTCAAGACGCGGACGTGTATCAGGAATGGATTCACGCGACGGAGTGAGTATAGTAAAAACTCAAGTTCCTGAAAGAGAATTATATAAATACGCAACTATATTAAGGTCCATAACTCGCGGGCAAGGGGATTTCGAAGCGTCTTTTTCTCATTACGAAGAGGCCCCTGCAGAAGTTGCTAAAAAAATCGTTGCTGAAGCAGAACAATATAAAAAAGAAGCTGAAGAAAACAAATAATAATTTTCATGTTACCTGTTTTTTTTGAATTTCAATACGGATACCGCTGCTGAGTAATTTTATTTTACTAAATTCAAAAAAACAAAAATATAAAACATGAAGAAATTAAAGCCATTCCGGTTGGTAATTATTTTACTTATCGAAATGGCTTTTTTTATACAGCAATTTAATTTTTTCAGTTAAAGGATTTTTGATAAAAATGGCCAAACGAATAATTGCAAATTTTCTAAGAAAACCGCTTATCGATAATTTTTTAAGAAATTCATTAATTCCGAATTTAGTTTATTTTTATCTGAATTTTGTCCACAAAACTTCAAAAATAAAAATAATTAATGGCAGTTATTATTCGGATTTAATAAAAAACAATGATAAAATTGTTTTTGCAATATGGCATGGCCGTCAATTTTCAGCATTGTATATTCATAAGAATCAGGGAATAACAGTACTTGTAAGTCCATCAAGGGACGGAAATGTCCAATCATCTTTTTTAAAAAAATTCGGTTTTAAAACAATACGCGGTTCATCAGATAAAAATCCCGTTAAAAGTTTAATTAAAATGATTAAAACCGCAAAAACAGAAAAATGCCATTTTGCTTTTGCTGTAGACGGTCCTAAAGGACCTGTTTACAAAGTTAAACAAGGAATAACAGGTTTTGCGGCAAAAACAGGATATAAAATTTTACCGATAACATCATCTTCAAAATTCAAATTTTTTTTAAAAACCTGGGATAAATGTCTTATTCCGCTTCCTTTTAATAAAATAACAATTATGTATGGTCAACCGGTAAGCGTATCCGAAAACTGCGATATTGACACAGAAACAAATTTAATAGAAAAAAAAATGGCGGTTCTTTTAGAAAAAGCGGATGAAGGATATTAATTTTTTTTTTGTTTTTTCCGATTACGGAACTGTTTCCAAAATATATTTATATATTTTTTTTTAAATAAACTTATTGTTTATCAATAATACGGAGAACTGATTATGTTATATGTTACGGCAATACATATAGGAAATATTGAAGATATAACCTTGCGGGCGTTAAAAATATTAAAATCATGCGATATAATAATAGGTGAAAATTATAAATACACGGATAAATTATTAAAACAGTATGAAATTACCGGCAAAGAAATTGAAGAATTAAACGAACATAACTGTAAAGAAAAAACAGAAGAATTATTGGTCGGACTTAAATCAGGAAAAACTATGGTTTTGACAACTGATCACGGAACTCCCGCAGTATCTGATCCAGGATCAGAACTTGTAGATGCATGTTATAAAAATAATATAAAAGTAATTTGTGTGCCCGGAGTATCAAGTATTACAGCCGCTTTATCAGTTGCCGGAATAAAAGTTGACGATTTTGTTTTTTATAGTAAAATACCAAGAAATAAAGAAGAACGAAAAATATTTTTTTCAGGACTTCGTAAAAACAAAAATATTAAAGTTTTTATTGACGCGCCTTACCGGCTGATAAACCTGCTTGAAAATATTTATTATAATTTATCAAATTCGGCGGACGTTATTTTATGTTATGAACTTACTACAGAACGAGAAAATGTTATGCGTGGAAAAATAAATGATATTCTCACCGAATCAAAAAAAAGAAATCTTAAAGGCGAATTTATTTTAATTTTGCATTAAATATAAAAAAACTGTTATTAAATTTTTCAGGAGAATTCATAATGAACTGGAAACTTTTTTTTGTAACATTCGCATCAATTTTTTTGGCAGAACTCGGCGATAAAACACAATTGGCGACAATATCTTTTACTGCTGATAATGTCAAATATAAATGGATTGTTTTTTTTGCAGCAGCCGGGGCTCTTGTTTTCACAACGTTTATAGG
>JAGOBX010000518.1 GCA_017999075.1 Candidatus Babelota bacterium
GAATAATAAAACTTGTTCGTGAAAAAAATGTTAGTCCTGAAAAGATACTTGTATTGACATTTTCAAACAAGGCTGCACTGGAAATAAAAAAAAGACTTGACGGACAGATAGCTGATTCAGAAAAAATTTTTGTATCAACGTTTCATTCGTTCGGATTGAATATCCTTAAAATATATTATAACCAAAAAGAAGAAGATGCGTTAGAAATAATTGATTACGACTGTGCCTACAATTTAGTGAAAAAATATTTGGATGTTCCGAAAAATAAAATTAAAAATTTTTTAAATAAAGTTTCTTTATACAAACAGGGAATTTGTTTTGAAAATGAAAATGAGAATGAAAAATTTTTTGGACAGTATTCCAACCTGCTTAATTCCAGGAATATTATTGATATTGATGATCTTGTATATTTACCTGTTGAACTTTTAAAAAATGATCATAACATATTGTTGAAAATAAGAAATATGTATGAATGGATACTTATAGATGAATTTCAGGATATAAATTCTAAGCAATATGAATTTGTAAAATTAGTATCGGGAATTATGCCTAATCTTTTTGTGATAGGAGATCCAGATCAGTCTATTTATGGATTTAGAGGTTCAGATGTCAGGTTTATAAAAGAATTTGCAGATGATTACAGTTCGGCAAAAATAATTAATTTAAAACATAGTTATAGATGCCCTGATATTATAATAAAAGCTGGCGGACAAATATTAAATAAAAAAGAATATATGTCAGGTTGTTATGACAATTTAAAAATTATAATAAAAGAATGCGATACATCCGGCAGCGAATCTGATTGGATAGCAAGACAAATTGACCAAATGACAGGAGGCCTTCGCCATTTTTCAATAGACAGTTCAGTATCAGACGGCAGCGAATCTGAGGGAATTTCAGGACTTGGAGATTTTGCAGTATTATGCAGAACCTCATTGATGTATGAAAGCATTAAACAAGCATTTGATAATTATTCGATACCATATCAGATTGTTGGTGAAAAACCGTTTTATAAAAATGAGCCGTTTAATACTGTCATAAATTTTTTGCGGGAACTGGTCTTAAAAAATAAAATCATTAATTCAAAAAAAATATTTGCTGACAATAAGGAAATATTATATAAGGATGTTTCAGGGAATGAAGAAATTTTAATGTTGCTTGATAAAAATTTTGAAATTATAGATTCTATGATATGCGAAAAAAAATCTATTTCTGAAATATTCGAGTTTATATCTAAAATAATTCCAGGACAGAATAATGAAATTACAAATGATTTTAATAAAATTATTGAATTTGGAAAGAGTTATACCAATAATTATTCTGAATTTTTAATAAAAATATTGCTTAATAGTTCAATAGATTTTTTTACGATCGATTCTGAAAAAGTTTCGGTAATGACTATTCATTCTGCAAAAGGCCTTGAATTTAAAACTGTGTTTATTCCGGGCTGCGAGGAAGGAATAATTCCGTTTGAATTATATGAAAAAAAGAAGCTTGAAGATATTGAAGAAGAAAAAAGGTTATTTTATGTGGGTATTACAAGAACATCGAAATATTTATTTTTGACGCATTCTAAAAAAAGAGTAATAAAAGGAAAAATATTTTATCCTGCGAGGACAAGATTTATTGATTCAATAGAAAAAACATTGTATGATCGCAGTATAAGAATAAAACTTAAACCCAGGATAAATGAAAATCTGGAATTGCCGTTATGATTTAAAATTTATTTTTATTCAGAATTTGTAATAATATAATATAACATATGTATTCATTTTTTTCTGATTTGCAGTGGAAAATAAAGTTCAAACTTATTGAAGTGTACGGATTATACGGAACAAGCGGAACAGGTAAAAGTCATAATGCATTTAATATAATGGATAAATATGATATTAATGTAATTATTGATGATGGAATAATTATTCATCATGGTTCTATTATAGCGGGTAAATCGGCTAAAAAAGCGCCTACCAGAATGGAAGCAGTCAGACGGGCTATTTTTTTTGAAGATTCGCACAAACAGGAAATAGAAGAAGCTATAAAACTCGTCAATCCGTCAAAAATTTTAATTATTGGAACATCTGAAAAAATGATTTCTAAAATAGTTGTGCGTCTTGGACTGGCGCAGCCGACAAAATTAATTAATATTTTTGATATTGTATCGTCAAAAGATATTGAACGCGCCAGATATTACAGATATGTGGAAAATAAGCATGTAATACCGGTGCCTGCAATTCAAATAAGTAAAACTTTTCCCGGCGGACTTGTGGATTATATAGATCAGTTTTTATCAAAAAAAAAATCGAGTGAAAAATCTATAGTTAGACCTTCATATAATTCGATAGGAAATATCGTTATATCAAGAACCGTAATAGTTTTTTATCTGAAAAATTTTTTTTTGAAATTTCAACGTGGAGAACTGAAACATTTTCAGTTGTCATACAATAAAGTCGAACTTGACCTTGGAATAAAAATCAAGCTGTATTTATCGGTTAAATATGGTGAAAATATCAATGAAATATGTTCTATAATTCAGAAAAATTTGAAAAATTATATTGAATTTTTTGTTGGGCTTGAAGTTAATAAAATTGATGTTAATATAGTTGAAATTATTAAACCATAATTTTTTTGAAAATTAAGAATTATATCAGAATTTCAATGAATTCTTTTTTTATTTTTTTAGTTAATACCTCTGTTTTATTTGAATTTATATATAATAAATCTTCTATTCTGATGCCGAATTTTTCAGGAATATATATTCCTGGTTCTATAGTTATAATGTTTCCTGGTTTTAGAAAGCAGGTGTTTAATTTAGAAATACCTGGTTTTTCGTGAATTTCTATTCCCACTCCGTGACCGGTACGATGCAGTTAATATTGGTTTAGATTATATTTCTAAAGTTCCGACAAAACAAAATTTTCTATGCTGCTTATTTTCATTCCGGAACCGCTCATGAAAATGGCGTCTTTTTGTAT
>JAGOBX010000519.1 GCA_017999075.1 Candidatus Babelota bacterium
TTCATGAACAGGGTTAGGGTTATCGCTGTAGTCGACAGTTTCATTTGATTTTACTGCAGGATTAAGGTTTAAATCAACTGGTTCATTGCTTTTGTTTATTAAATTTTTAGTATGATTGCAGGCAGGCAATAAAGACAAGATTGAATATATTAAAATTATCAGAAAAAATTTTCGCATATATTTTTTAAAACCAAATTAAAATAAAATCTAAATTTTCAACTGCAGTCTTTTTAATTTTAACTGATAATTTTATTTTTTCAAGATATTTTTTGTTTTCTTTAGAAAATAAATTTTCCGGATGTTTATTTGAAAATTCGTATAATAAAATATCATAAGGTTTAATGAAAATATTATATATTTTTTTTTTTGACAGTTCCGATTCTTCGGAATGGTAGATTTTATAAAAATCTTTTAGGGTATCTCCGTTTATACGTATGGATTGTTTGAATATTTTGTTTATCCTGATTTTGATAAAAGATAAATCTGCAGTAATGTTTTCTGCAGCATTAATTATTGCTGTTTTTTTTAATGAATAGTTTTTATAAATCGTAATTATTCTTTTGGACAGAGATTCTGAAATTATTTTTTTGTTTTCATCTGTTAAATAATTGTTTCCGATAACAGCAATAGTTCCGGAAAAAAATAGAAGATCGTTTAATAATGAATTTTCATTTGCTTGTTCAATTGAAACTGGATATTGAAAACGAAGGGGAAAATCATCGTTTTTTAAAGTGTAATAAATTTTATTTGGAAACATCTGATTTTCGCACCAGGCGTATTTTTTAGAAGTCTCTAAAATGGAAAATCCTGAATTTATATAATCGCGAACAAGATTGAATACTGTTACGCAGGAAATTTTATTTATACAATCATTTTTTTTAGGACATTTTTTTTCCATGCAGCCCGAACAATTTTTATCTGCAACAATTATAAAATTATCCCCAAATGGTATTGTTATTGTAGACGAAATTAAAACAATTGAAGGAGTGTTCAGATAATTTGATAAATGAAGAATAGCTGTATCATTGGTTATTGTAAATGCCGATTCCGAAATTATTTTTTTTAATTCTCGAAGTTCGATATCGCCCGCATTTAGAGTTATCCTGTTTTTATATTTGCAAAGAACGTAAATTTGTTCGATCATTTTTTTTTCGGAAACATCGCCTGTTATTAAATATGTAAATTCACCGAAGTTATCTGAAATCAAATTTATCAGTTCTGCAAAGTTTTTTGGATTCCATAATTTTGAGTCCCATTTTCCTCCGGGACATATGACGATATTTTTGTTTTTATCTGATGCTTGAACAATAGAATTAACATTTAATAGAGTTTTTAATGATTGAGAAAAAAGTCGGTACATATCTGCAAGAGGAATATTATAAAAATTGTCAGTTATCTGACTGTAATATTTTATAAAATATTTTAAGTAAAATGATAAATCAAAATATGCGGTGATTTTTTTGTTTACAGGGTCAAATTTTTGCCCTAAAAAATAGTGGGATATTAAACATGAACTTAATACAGCAGAATATTCTGAAGGGTGAAGATTTATTATTAAATCGAAATTGAGTGAATTTATTATATCAACCAGTTTTTTGAATAAAGTTATTATAAGATTTTTATTTCCTGTAAGAAGAATATTTTGATCCAGTTCAATTTTATTTATTTTTTCAGATACTATTCCTGAATTGTTTTTCAAGGTCAATATATGAGTTTCAAACCTGTTTTTCAATGTATCAAGTAGATTATTGGTTATTATCACATCTCCAAACGCTGAAAATTGTATTATTAAAATTTTTTTTATCTTTGAATAATCTGCTTTGGTATATTCCAGTTCTATTGCTGTGGAACCTGTGGGTTTTTCTTTATTTTCGCATAATATTCCGGCTAAAATGTTTAATAATAATTCAGTCTCGTTCATTTTATGAAAAAAAATCAATAAATTTCTTGAAAGTTTCAAATCTTTTTTTATTTCCTGAAAAATGCGGTTCAGGATGAAAAAGAAAAACAGGAACAATATTCTTTTTTGTTAAATATTGAATTTTTTCTGACCATAGATTGAATATTTCTTCGTCGTTGAGTTTTGTTATATATAATAGGCAATCAGGATAAGTATTTAAAACAACTAATTTTAATTTTTCATCTGTTAAAATACCGGAATATAAAGAACCGTTAATTTTATTTTTTTCTGGAACTGTATCGAACAAACTGTAATCTTCAGAAAAATATGATTTTATAAATTCATAGAGCTTTTCAGTCAATACGAATGCGGGAGCCCTGAATTTTGTTATATTGAATTTTTCAGAAAATTCTTTGATTTTTATGATTTTGTATGAGAATGTTTTTTCGTCATCAAATGCGAGTTTTCCGCTGTGATCAAAACCGTGGCACCCGAGTTCCGCTCCGGATTTTTTTAAATCAGTTAAATGAATTTCCGAATATTTAAATGCTGCTGCCGGAATAAAAACTATAGTTGAAAATTTTTTGCCGCCAATTGTATATTTAAGAAATTTGTCGATTTGCTTATAACCCTGCATACTGTCAATGTCAAAAGTAATTATTATTTTATTTACTGCGGACTCCGGAAAATTATCAGTGTTTTCATTAGTTTTAAGGATTTCATTAAACGGAGAATATAAATTGAATTTTTTTAATTTGTATTCAATATCAGGAACATCAATCCGTGTTTTTAAAGATGAAATTAGTTTTCTTAATTGGCATGGAATTAAATGATAATGAAAAGGAGTTGACGCATATAAAGATTTTTTTTTGTAAAAAAAATTATTTTTAATATAAGGCAATATGTCTTTTTTATTTTTAAACCGGAAATCATTATCTTTTTTTTTTTGTTCCATAAAATTAAATTATTGCGATTGTTTCAATTTTTTTTTTATTTTTATCAGAATAAATGAGATTTTCCCATTTGAACTGATTTTCTTCATCATTAAAATTTATAAGTTCAGCATATTTAT
>JAGOBX010000520.1 GCA_017999075.1 Candidatus Babelota bacterium
GTCGGAAATATTGCAGGTTCAACTCAAATTATAGATATAGCATCCCAAAATTACGATATGCAGATAACAGACGCAGCATTAAACTTTTTTGATGTGGACGCATTAACCGATACATCTGTTCAAATGAGCGGTTTTACATCTGCAAATTCAGGGTTTATCGGCTCTCAAATCACAGATACCATACTCGCAGGAAATACAAGCACTGTAAATGCTGCTGGTGAAGTCACTGTAACTCAGACAACAGGAACATTCACAGCAAATAGTTTATCTGTAACAAGAGTTACTGTTGCTGATGCTATAATTTCTAATGAAAACATAACTATCGGAGCAGATATAGGGACAACTATAGCTGACGGCGCAGAGGTTTATCAGTTTACTGTCAGCGGATCAAATGTCAGTGCAGTTGAAGTCAATTCCTTTGTAAGTGATACTAATAATGTTTTATCAGGCGCATTACTGGGAAGCGTTAATGCAGTAAGAGCAGGCAATGCTGGAGATTATTATTATGATTCAACCACAGGAACATTTACAGTAAAAGTAGCAGGAGGAACTTCCGCCGCACTTGATTCTTCTCAAATTACATATAAAGCCGACTGGCAGTGGATCGGCGCCAATACCATTGAAAATGCCGATAATACTTTCAGTCTGGCAGCGCAGACTACAGGCAATGGAGGAACTCTCGGATTTAACGGCGGTGAAACAGTAACCTATCTTGACGATATAACATATAATGACGCTGAATATGAGAGAATAGAACTTGATGATACAGGTTCTATTGCATTAACAAATTTTATTCATACAAATAATAACAAAGGCCATACTTATGGAGCAGGAAACGATTTTAATAATTTAGGCGGAGATTCCACAAGTAATATTTTAGAATGGATTGGCGATTCAATAGGATTTGAAACAGATTTTTCCATTGACTACACTTACGGGATAAATTATTTAAGCGCAGGTTTCACTGTAACGGAAAACCTTAATGACGGAACAGTATCCATAACAAAAACATCGCGAAATACTACATCTCAATTCATTGACCTTGATGAATCTGCTGCTATTTCCTACAGTTATAAAGATATGTATGTCGATTCATTTCAAATAACTGCTCCATCAAATTCTTCAGGAAATTACCAGAAAGTTACAGTTCTCGGAACCGGAGGAGCGGATATAACCAATGATGTAGTAGTAACAGCAGGAACAGGCGCTGTTGACATTTCGGCTGCCGTCACTGAACAATACGTCGGGGATATAGAAATTGAATACACATACAGCGGAACCTGGACAGTTACTAATATAGACTGGGATTCAGGAGTATTCACTTTCAATGATCCTGCAGGAGCAATGGCACCAAAAATAAATTCACTAATTGGAAACAGCACTGTTGAAATAACTTATAACACGTTCAAAGATGATCTGTCTGCAGAGTGGAACACCATAAGCCTTGAAGCAGTTTTATCAACCGCGCAACTTACAGGAGGTGATGGGACTCCTGATTTTATAACTCCTTATGCAGCTTCTGATTCAGGTTCTGTTGATCCCGGAACTTCTACTTCATTATTTTTCAGAAATATTTCAGCTGCTGATCCAAATGTATGGTTAACTTTTGGTTCAAGCGCTGACGTTGATGCAGGAACTGCAGATTATACTATTGAAGGGCAATCCATGCGTTTTAAATCAGGTATTGACCCAGCAGATGTAAGAGCTTATTATGTTACTAATTCAAATACAAACACATTAACCTTAAATGCCGGTGATAGACTCGGGAATATTTCAGGAAATTCAAGTGCAGCAAATTATGTTTCAGGCAATCAGGGAATATTTCAGGGGTTTTCAGAATCTGACAAAATCTCATTTACGATTGATTCACGGACAATTGATATAGATGTTAATCCTTCTGATACTGTTCAGGACTTGATAGATAGAATAAATTCTACATCAGACGACATATTTTTAAATTCAGGAACCTTGCCTGATGAAGCAAATATGGGCAGCGGAAATAATAATAATGCAGGAATATGGGCAGAATTAATTGGTAATCAGATTGTTATTTCATCAAGAAACGAAACCGACAATTACGGATATAAAGGAACAAGATTCAATATTACTGTAAACGACGATCAGATAGGTCCAGGTTCTTTTCTTAACTTTTCAGTACAACCGGGAGATGCCTCGCGAGATCCGTCAATTACTGTAACTGACCCTTCAGGAAATACATATACTTCAACTTCTAATGACGGAAGTTATTTTTTCAATAATGCGGCAGATGATGTTGATGGAATTCCAGGAGTCAGAATTCAATTAAGGGAAGACGCGGCAGAAGGTTCTCAATCAATAATTGAATTATTAAGTTTTGTGTTGCATTCCGGTTCGGAATCAATTGACAAATTAGGATTAACCATGATAGATATGCGCGCCGGAGCTTTGGGTATAAGCGGACTATCTATAGGAACATCATCAGACGCAGAATCAGCAATCGCTCTTGTAGATACGGCTTTAAATAAAGTTTCATCTCACCGGGCAACTATCGGAGCTTTAATAAACAGGGTTGAAAATGTTTTAAACTTCAACATGATTCAAAGAGAAAATACATTAAATACAGAATCAAGAATTATGGACGCAGATATCGCTAAAGAAATGACGGAACTTACTAAAAATGATTTGATATTAAGCGCTAATCTTGATTTTATAACTTCTGCTCAATTACATCTCGGCGATAATGTTGTAGAAATTTTCAAGTCTAACTTAAAACATTTTTAACAAAACTTTTAAAACAAAATTTTTCCTTTTTTTTTTTATCAAATCAAAATATAATCTTTATATAAGATTTTAGGATTAATCTTTTAAACTAAAATGATTTGTAAAAATTGTCAAAAATTTGTAACACACGAATGGTTTGAATGCCCTATTGGCGTTTTTTAAAAAATTCTGAGGACCTTTAAAAAATTAATTCTTGAAATTAA
>JAGOBX010000521.1 GCA_017999075.1 Candidatus Babelota bacterium
CTTATCTGCCGTCGAAAATACTGACTAATTTTGATCTTGAGAAAATGGTCGATACTTCTGATGAGTGGATTACATCGCGATCAGGCATCAGGGAAAGAAGAATCGCTTCAGAAGGCGAAACATCTTCCACGATGGGAGCAGAAGCTGCGAAAAAGGCTTTAAAGAACGCAGAAATAAAAAAAGAAAATATAGATTTAATTATTGTTTCCACTCTTGCAGCTGATTGTCTATTTCCTGCAACCGCTTGTCTTTTACAGGCGTGTTTGGGAATAAAAAACTGCGCTGCATTTGATGTTATAGGAGCTTGTACAGGTTATCTTATGGCATTATCGATTGCTGATAAATACATTAAGACAGGAATGTCAAAATGCGCTTTAGTGGTAGCAACAGAATGTGTGACAAGGTTTGTTGATTGGCAGGACAGAAATACTTGTGTTTTATTCGGAGACGGAGCCGGAGCAGCTGTTTTGACAGCGGATAAGAAATATGGAATAATAGCCGAAGATATTCATTCAAACGGTGATTTAGCTGATATTTTATATCTGCCTGGCGGCGGCTGCAAGTATCCTGCATCTGAAGAAACGGTTAAGAACAGGATGCATTTTATAAAAATGGACGGACCCGAAGTTTACAAAGCTGCTGTAAGGACAATGTCTGAATCAACAACGAACATTCTTAAAAATTCAGGAATAAAACAGGATGAAATAGATTATTTTATTCCGCATCAGGCGAACTTAAGAATAATAGATTCGTTAAGGAAAAGATTGAATCTTCCTACAGAAAAAGTTATGATAAATGTTGACAGATACGGGAATACGTCGTCTGCTACGATTCCGATAGGTTTTGATGAAGCTGTCAGAGAAAATAAGATTAAAACCGGAGATTTGATTTTAGTAACTGCCGCAGGTGGCGGATTTACTTACGGTTCTATGATAATAAAATATTAAACAGTAAAAAAATAAAATCAAGGGGAAATTTAAGATGAGCCAAAGAGTTGTAATTACCGGAATGGGGGCTATAGCACCTGGAAATAGTTTAAACGTGAATGATTTCTGGACGACATTGATTTCAGGCGAATCAACAGCGGACATGATTACTCAATTTGACGCATCAAATTATAATACAAGGTTTGCATGTGAAGTAAAAGGATTTGATCCTACAAATTATATGGAAAAAAAGAAAGCCAGAAAACGGGACAGATGCACTCAATTTGCGATTGCGGCATCTCAGGAAGCAATGAAAATGTCCGGAATAAATTCAGGGAATACTGATTTTAACAGGGTAGGAGTAATTATAGGCTCAGGTATAGGAGGGATAGATTCTCTTGAAAAAGAAATCGGAGTGCTTAATGCCAAGGGACCATCCAGAGTCAGTCCTTTTGTAATTCCTATGTTTATTTTGAATATTATTTCTGGAGAAGTGTCAATAGATTTGGGGGTTAAAGGAATTAATTACGAAGTTTGTTCGGCTTGCGCTTCAGGAACCCACGCTATAGGAATAGCATTTCATAACATAAGAAGCGGGTATGCTGACGCAGTAATAACAGGAGGAGCTGAGTCTGCAATATGTCCGATAGGAGTATCAGGTTTTTGTGCGCTTAGGGCGTTATCTACAAGAAATGATAATCCTAAAAAAGCAAGCAGGCCGTTTGATAAAGACAGGGATGGGTTTGTTATGGGAGAAGGAGCGGGAATACTCGTTCTTGAATCTCTTGAAAATGCATTGAAACGGGATGCCACTATAATTGCTGAAATTATAGGATATGGGGCTTCAGGCGATGCGTATCATATAACTGCGCCTGCTCCTGAAGGAGAAGGCGCAGCGAGGTGTTTTAATCTTGCGTTACAGGATGCTGGAATAAATCCAGAAGAAATTGATTATATTAACGCTCACGGAACTTCAACAAGTCTTAATGATGCTCTTGAAACTTCAGCTATAAAAAAAGTTTTTGGGGAACATTCGAAAAAACTTAAGATAAGTTCGATAAAATCAGTAACCGGACATTTGCTTGGAGCAGCAGGAGGAATTGAAGCTATAGCATCTATTCTTGCGATAGAGAAAAAAATCATACCTCCTACAATTAATTATGAAACTCCTGATCAGGAATGCGATTTGGATTATACCCCGAATCAGCCTGCGAATATTACTGTCAACAAAGTTTTATCGGATTCGTTGGGTTTCGGAGGTCATAACGGAGCTTTAATTTTCAGTAAATTTGACAGCTGATTTTAGATTATATAATTTATTATGAAAACAAAATTATTGACGGTATTTATTTTAATTTCATTTTTATTTAGTTCTTGCGGTTCTAAAAAGGCTTTTTTTGCGCCATATGTTCAGGAACCTAAAAATATTATTGCTGCCGTAAAGAAAACTGATGGAAAAGATAAATATGAAGAATATAAAAAAATCTTGAAATTATATGAATACGAATGGAAACTTTATTCAGATATGCGGGATAATTTGTCTTCGAAAAAGTATGATGAATTTGATGTGAATGCCGAAAAATTCATAAAATTTCATAATGAAAACAGAATAAAATTGAATTATGATGAGTATTATAATGGAATGATTTATTATTGGGCGAAGAGTTTTGTTTATAGATATCAGTTTGATAAATCCATTGAAAAACTTAACAATGTTCCTGAAAACTCAGTATTTTACAATAAATCTCTTGAACTTGTCAAAAATCTTATGACAGATTCAGATGATGATGGTTATATTGATGAGTGGGAAGTAATAGAAGGTTATAATCCTATTAATCCGTTTTCGCATCCTTAAATGTATTCGAAAAAATATTTTGATTCATTATTAAACCAGACAGATTTTAAAATTAGAATTTTAAAAGATCCTGTAAGTTTTATTTATAATTATAAAAAACCTGAAGATAGAGAAATTGTTGGTTTATTGGCTTCTATGTTTGCATACGGAAGGGTTGAAAAACTTTTAAAAAATGTTGATT
>JAGOBX010000522.1 GCA_017999075.1 Candidatus Babelota bacterium
GAACTTGTGATTCAGTCAGAACAATTGGTTGTTCAATTGAAAGAAGGCGGATTTTTAAGTAAATTTGAAGTGTATACCGACGAAGAAACCGCGATTGAACGAATTAATTATTAAATCATATAATATCTTAATATTTATGCGGAAATACCATTTTCAGACAATTAATTTTAAACTGCAGGAAAAATCAAATGGGAAAAATAATAATTCTTGATGAAAACCTTATCAATAAGATAGCTGCCGGGGAAGTTATAGAACGGCCGGCTTCAATAGTCAAAGAATTGATTGACAATTCAATAGATGCTGGTGCTGATGAAATTTCGGTTTTTGTTGAAAAATCTGGAAAACGCCTTATTAAAATTATTGATAATGGCTGCGGAATGGATGAAGAAGATTTGTTTTTGTCAGTCGAACGTCATGCTACAAGTAAAATTAAAGAAACTTCGGATTTATTTAAAATTTTAACGCATGGATTCAGAGGAGAAGCTTTGGCGAGTATAGCAGCCGTTTCAAAATTAACAGCAGCAAGCAGGCAGAAAAATTCTCTTGAAGGAAACCAAATCGTGGTTGTCGGCGGTCAAATGAAAGAAAAAAATATTGCCGGATTATCTACTGGAACGGAAATAACTGTTGAAAACCTTTTTTTTAATACTCCGGTCAGAAAAAAATTTTTAAAAACAGAATCTACTGAACTTGCCCATATTCTTAATATAATAACCAATCATTCTATGGCGTATCCCTATATTCATTTTAAATTATACTCCGAAAATAAAATTATTTTTGAATCTGTAAAACATGGATCACGGCTCGATTCAATATTAGACATATTCGGGCATTCTTTAAAAAAAGATATTGTTTCTGTGAATGATGAATTGGGTGATTTAAAGCTTGAAGCTTATTTGGGTTCTCCGAATATTTCGAGAAAATCTAAAGATCGGCAGAAGATTTATGTTAATAACAGATTTATACGTAACTCTACAATAACTTCCGCTGTGTATAACGTTTATAAAACACTTTTAACAATAGGCGAACATCCGGTATTTATTATTTTTCTTGATATAAATCCGGAAAATATTGATGTCAATGTTCATCCCACAAAAAATGAAGTGAGGTTTACAGATAATCAGCATATAATGTATAACATTGAAACAATGCTGAAAAAAGGAATGATGAAAAGTCCTTTTATGTCGCCGCGTGTAACTTTAAAATCATATAAAATATCGGATTTATCTGAAAAAGCTGAAATTAATACTGAAACCCTGGTTGAAAGTAAGCCGGAAAATATTAATATCATCCAAACCGGATTTTTTTCTAAAAAAAATAGCGAGCAATCAGGAGAAAAAAAATTTTTACCGGTTAAACCCGATAATTCAGAAACAGCTGAAATCGGTTTAATAAACTATGATTCCGGTATTAAAAATGAAACAGGATACAGTCGTGATATCAATATTGAAAAAAAAGTTTTGGAAGAAAATAATAATGGAAAAGAAGATGTTGAAAATGAAAAAAATAATTCCTTGAATAAAAATGAGAATATTCCGAATTTTAAAATTATAGGTCAAGCAGGCAATCTTTATATAATAGTTGAACTTGATACTGGAATTAAAATAATAGATCAGCATGCAGCGCATGAAAGAATACTCTACAATAAATTCATGAATTCAGTTAAAAATAAAGATTCGGTTGATGCTCAACTCCTTTTGATACCTCTGAATATTGAGGTGACTCAGTCTGAGAAAATTATTCTTAATGATTGGATTCCTGTACTCAATAAACTCGGGTTCGAAATGGAAGAGTTTGGTGCAAATTCGTATTTGATAAGGAGTATGCCTGTATTTTCAGGTATGAGAACAGATGACAAACGTGTTTTGCTGGATTTGATAGATGATATTATTTCATTGGGGAAAATTAGAAGTTATGATGAAATGATTCATAATATAATAGCTATGATGGCTTGCAGAACAGCTGTAAAAGCTGGAAGCCGTCTTATGCCCGGAGAAATGAAAGAAATTGCTGAAAAAATTTTAACCGACAATTCTTTATCTTCGTGTCCTCACGGCAGGCCGACTTCATTGGATATAACTTTTGACGGATTGGAAAAAAATTTTAAACGTAAAAAATAACGGATGTGATTTAATGAAGAATACCATAATATATCCGGGGACTTTTGATCCGGTTACTTTTGGACATATTGATATAATTGGAAGAGCGGCGAAAATGTTTGAAAAAGTTATTGTCGGTATTATCAAACATCCCGTTAAAACAAATTTTATGTTTGATATTGAAGAACGGGTTGAATTTGTGAAAAAATCATCGTTTAAATTTTTAAATGTTGAAGTAGAATCTTTTGAAGGGCTTCTTGTTCATTATGCAAAACAGAAAAATGTTAAACTTGTTCTTCGCGGACTGAGGGCAATAACGGATTTTGAATATGAATTTCAAATGGCGTTGACCAATAAAAAATTAGACAATGGAATTGAAACGGTATTTATGATGACAAATGAAAATTATTCTTATTTGAGTTCAAGTATGGTTAAAGAAATCGCGCGTTATAACGGAGATATTTCAGGATTTGTACCTGATTTTATTGTAGAAAAATTCAGACAGAAATTGTCGAAAATATAAAAGATTCCAAGCTGATATAAAAATTTTGAATTTATTATTTTAAGATTTAACCCCATTTTTTTTGACAATAAAATTATTTTAGAATTAATCAGACAGCCTTTTAGATTAAACATCATATTTTTCATTTTAGCAGACATAAACCGGTCGCCGTTTAAATTATAATGAGAATATAGAATAGGGACTACTGAATTTGATAAAATGATATCAAGATGATGAGTTCCTATACTTTTAAAATTATCTTGATCAAAATTTAGAATTGAATCAAAATATAATTTTAATTTTTTGTAATTCAAGTTTTTTCCTGTAAAATTTCTATAAATTCATCATCATTTAAAA
>JAGOBX010000523.1 GCA_017999075.1 Candidatus Babelota bacterium
TATTGGGGATTATAATATTTCCGAAAAAGATTTTATAGGTTGTCTTAATGGCGAAAGAGAAAGAGGCTGATTTAATAGTGAATAGGCTCTTTTGAGTGTTATAGATCGCTTGAATTACTATGAATTGAAGGAAACAATACCTTTTGATATGATAAAAAAAATAGGATAAAATTTAGAGGAAAGAAATTCGTGAAGGATTGGAATTTGTTTTATTTAGAAACAATATGTATCCGCTTCAGCACAGAATACTCAATAAATTGAAGCTTTTAAATATGAAATAACTAATCAAAACGATTGTTTTTCGAGTATTATTGTTGAAAAAAATTTAAAAATAGATTTTGTTAACGATATTCCATTTTATTACGGAAGACAAATAGTATTTGATTTTTATCCAAAAACTGACAATATTCAAAATATTTTATCAAATAAATTGACTTGTTTACAAAGCAGAATGCAAGCGAAAGATTTGATTGATATTTGGATTATATGGAGAGAAAATAACCCGATAGATTTGCGGGAAATGTTTACGGCATCTCAATCAAAAACAGTAGGAATGTATCTGCCGGAAATTGCGCGTTTGATTTCAATTTTTCCGAATCGTGAATTGAATCAAATAAAATTTGTGAAAAAATAATATAATGATTTTTTTATTAAAGAATCACCTATATTAGTGGATAGTTTATTATAAATTTAATCCGTTAATTCAATAATTAATAAAATTTTTGTGTTTTGCACTCTGTAAGCATTACTATTAAAAAAAATCATGTCAAATATAAAAGTAAACTCCAATTTTCATACTTTATCTGAAAAAAGTTTGTTTGATAATCCTGATATAAAATTTCAGGAATACCGCAGAAAATGGAAAGAAAATCCTGAAAAAGGGATTGTGGAAGATTTTCCTTTGTTTCTTGATATCGAAGTTACAAGCGTTTGTAATTTGAAGTGTCCGTTTTGCGCAACTACTTTTCGCGGAAACATAATTGAAAAAGGGTTTATGAAAATTGAATTGTTAAAAAAAATTATTGATGAAGGTTCGGAAAAAGGTTTATATGGCTGTAAATTTAATATTCGCGGTGAACCGCTTCTTCATAAAGAAATTGATAAATTCGTTGAATATTCTAAAAAAAAGGGTTTGATAGATGTATATTTTAACACAAATGCGCAATTATTAACTTATGATATGTCGTTGAAATTAATAGATGCAGGATTAGACAGGATTTCAATTTCAATTGAAAGTTACAAAAAAGAAATTTATGAAAAATATAGATTTCCCGGTAAATTTGATGTTTTATTAAATAATATTGAATCATTGTTAAAAGCAAAAAAAAATAGAAAAGTAGATTTTCCTAAGATAAGAATACAGACAGTTTTAATAAATGAAGTTAAAAATGATCTTGAAAATTATAAAAATTTTTGGCAGCAATATTGCGACGAGGTTTCATATCTTGATTATAAGGAAATGAAGGGGAAAAAATACGGAATTAAATCAGATTGGGTATGTCCTGAATTATGGCAACGTATGGCTGTTTGGTGGGATGGAACAATTTTGCCGTGCAATCATGATGACGAAGGATTATTGAAACTCGGAGATGTTAATACAGATAAAATAGAAAAATGTTGGGATTCTGATTTGATAAATATAATTCGAAAAAAATATAAATTCGGGTTAGCCCATGAGGTTAAGGCATGTGACGGTTGTTATTTGCGCGATAGTGAAATAAATAAACCCCATAAAATTAGGAGAATAGAGTAATTTATGAAAACTGTATTATTAACAGGAGCTACAGGAACAATTGGAAAATCAATAATTAAAGCTTTAAATAAAAATGAATATAATATTGCCGGCCAATATTATAGTAATAATTCAGAAACTGAAAAACTGTTGAAAAAATACGATAATTTAAAGATGTATAAAGCGGATTTATTGAATAATTTTGAATGTTTGGATTTAGTAGATAAAGTTATAAAAGATTTTTCAAGTATAGATATTCTCATAAATAATGCAGGAAATATTTTTGGTGCAGAAAGTTTTTTTAACTTATCAGAAGAAAATTTTGATAAAACCATGAACCTTAATTTTAAATCTCATTTTTTTGTGACTCAATCGGTTTACAGACAAATGATAAAAAAAAATAATAATGGCAGAATAATAAGTATAAGCTCAATTTCTGCTAAATATGGTGGAGGACAAAATACATTGCATTATGGATGCGCTAAAGCAGCGCTTGAATGTTTTACTAAAGGCTTAGCTAAAGAAGCCGCCAAGCATAATATATTAGTGAATTGTATACAACTTGGTTTTATTGAATCAGAATTGCATAAAAAAATCGGCAGAACAGATGAAGAAATAAAAAAACGGATTTTAATGATTCCTCTTCAACGTTCCGGAAAACCTGAAGATGCTGCTAATATGATAGAGTTTTTATGCTCGGCGAAATCTGATTTTATAACAGGTCAGATTTTTACAGTGAGCGGTGGCGATTGAAATAGTTTTAATAAATAAAATATAGTATGAGTAAAATTAAATTGTTTTTTTTATATCCGAATTTTGTAATGCAAAATCCGCCGCCTGTAAGTATTGCATTATTTTATTCTATACTTAAAAATAAGCAGAATCTTGAAATTAAATTGTTTGACACTACTTTTTATGATATTGAAGCAAAAACATCAGATAAGACAAAAGAAGAACATTTGCAGGTAAGACCATTTAATTTTAGCGAAAGAAATGTCGGATTAAAATCAGCCAATATATTTGTTGATTTAAAATAAACCGTTTATGAATTTAAACCAGATTTGATTGCGTTATCCTGTAATGAAATAACATATCAGCTTGGAGTAGAGTTACTTGAAAGCATTGAAGATTTTAAATGTTTAACAATTGCAGGAGGAGTGTTTCCGACTTTTGCTCCGGAAAATGTGTTGCAAAACAAATTAATTGATATAGTTTGCATAGG
>JAGOBX010000524.1 GCA_017999075.1 Candidatus Babelota bacterium
TCAGGAATTGATTTTTTAGTTGGAATAAGAAATGACAGGCACGATAATTTTGGAAGAGAAACAACTTATAAAACAGCGCTGAATTACACTTACGAAGATTTTTCTTTAAGTCTGAAATCAAGTTACGGCAAAGGATTTAAAGCTCCTTCACTGTATAATTTATATTCTGCATACGGTTCAGCATCATTACAGCCGGAAATTTCAAACAATTTTGATCTGGCAATTTATAAATATTTCAAAAATGGATTATGTTCATTAACATATTTTAATAACAGATTTAAAGAATTAATTGATTTTGATTATACCAACTGGATTTATTACAACGTTAACAGAGCAAAATCTTATGGTTATGAATTTGAATTCAACTATGATTTTTCAAGCTTTCCGGTGATGGTGGACATTCAATATACTTATATGCAAACTGAAAGCGCAAATGGAAAACAGTTATTGTTAAGACCAGAGCACAAAGGAGAAGCCATAATTAATTATGACATTAATAATTTCAAATTTTCTCCATCCTTACGATATGTGGGAAAACGTTATGATGTTCCTTACGTGGAAATTCCTTCGCATATCATATTTGATTTTTACTGCAAATATAAAATGAAAAACTGCGCTATTCAATTTCAATTGAATAATATTGCAAACAAGCAATATGAAGAAACTGAAGGATATGGAGCTGCAGGAAGAAATTTTGTTATAGGTATGGATTTCAATTTTTAATGTATTTTTTTTAATTTTATGAGAAATGCAAAATAAATATTTTTGTGTTTCTCATAAATTTCACAGGGGGTCGAACTTTATGATTATTCTTGTAACAGGCGGTGTAAAAAGCGGCAAATCAAAATTCGCAGAATCTCTGGCCTGTAAATATAACAAGGTTTACTATATTGCCACAAATGTTTTTTTCGATGACGAAATGAAAATTAAAATCGAAACCCATAAAAAACGCAGACCTGAGAATTGGATTACAATAGAGGAAGGATATGAATTAGAAAAAAAATTGAATAACTCTGAACAAGACTGCTGTTATTTAATTGATTGTATAACAGTATATATTTCAAATTTACTGATTAAATCAAACGATTCTGAAAATGTTATAAAAAATATACAGCAGTTAATGAAAACCGTCAGTTCTAAAAATTCGGTTTTTATTTTTGTAGCTAATGAAATAGGATTATCCGTTATAAACGAAAATCCGCTTGCACGAAAATTCACAGAACTTGCAGGAATAGTAAATCAAATTATATCTTCATATTCTGATGAAGTGTATTTTACAATTACAGGAATACCCGTTAAAATAAAATAAGAAATTCAAATCACTGACTTTTGTCGGGAAAATTTTCGGATTCAATTTTTATTTTTTATATTTATCATAAAATAAATTTAAACGAGGAACTAAAAATGAACTTAAATGAACAAATTCAATTAAAGCTTGATTCTCTCACAAAACCAAAAGATAGTTTGGGAGACCTTGAAAAAATCGCGCTTAAACTCGGTATGATTCAACAAACCGATAAACCTGTTATTAAACAAAAAGGAACTATTGTTTTTGCAGCTGATCACGGAGTAGTAAAACATAAAGTAAGCGCTTTTCCAAAAGAAGTAACTGTTCAAATGGTTTTGAATTTTTTAAATAACGGCGCTGCTATAAATGTTTTATCAAATTTTGTTAATTCAAAAGTTTTCGTAGTGGATTCTGGTGTCGATTATGATTTTGATGAAAAATGCGGAGTCATAAAAAACAAAATTATGAAAGGTACAGGTGATATTTATCTTGATAAAGCCATGAGTTTAGAGCAAGCCAAAAAAAATGTTGAATTAGGAAAAAATCTTGTATTAAAATTGATTTCAGAGCATAATCTTGATTTGATAACATTAGGAGAAATGGGTATTGGAAACACAACTCCTGCAACAGCTATAATAGGAATTATTTGCGGACTTGATTCTGATAAAATAACCGGCAGAGGAACAGGGATTAACAATGAATCCCTTCGGATAAAAGAAAAAATCATTTCATCTGTTATTAAAAAACTTTCAGGTCAAAATGATCCTTTTATAATTTTAAGCGAAACTGGCGGACTTGAAATAGCTCAGATGGCAGGAGCTATTATAGCATGTTATGAAAAGAAAATTCCTGTCGTAATAGACGGTTTGATATGTACCGGCGCTGCGTTAATAAGTTATTTGATTAATAATAAAACTCCTGATTATATGTTTGCAGGTCATAAATCTTTTGAACCAGGACATATTTTTGCCTTGAAAAAACTCGGATTAAAGCCTATACTTGATCTTGATATGAGACTGGGCGAAGGTACAGGCGCTGTTTTAGCGATGAATATAATTGAAGCCTCAACAAGAATTATAAATGAAATGGCTACTTTCGACACAGCAGGAGTAAGTAAAAAAATATGAAATTAAAAGAATGGATAGAATCAATAAAACTCGCTTTATCATTTTTAACCATAATTCCATTTAAATCAGATTATTCTCCAAGCATATTAAGAAAATCATTGTATTTTTTTTCACTTTCCGGAATAGCGACAGGCTGCATAATGTTCTTTGCTGCTAAAATTGCATCCATATTCAATCCCATAAATTTTTTCCTATACGCCTCGATTATTTTATTGGCAGAATATTTAACATCAAATTTTTTTCATATTGACGGATATTGCGATTGTTCAGATGCTCTATATTTTACTAAACAGGGAAAAGATAAGCATAAAATTTTAAAAGATCCGCATATAGGAATGTATGCGGCAAGTCTCCTGTTTTTTCTGTTTATTATAAAAATCGGACTAATGATTTCCGTTGTTCAAAATAATTATTTAAAATTACTTTTATTATATCCTGTATCAGGTTATATCCCTGCATTTATCCAGACGCTTTTTTTTAAACCAATGTTTGAAGAAGGATTGGGAAACAGTTTAAAAAAAGAAATTTCTTTCAAA
>JAGOBX010000041.1 GCA_017999075.1 Candidatus Babelota bacterium
TTATTTTTTAAAATGTTATTAATTTTTGCAGAATTTTTTTTTTATTTTCTGCGACAAAATGAAATAATTATCGGAAAATTTGGTATGTCAAAAATTTATAAAAACTTCATTCTTATATTGTATGTTTTAAATTTTTTGAAATTGATAATAAAAATCCTTATTTTATTACAGTATTGTTTAAAAATAACCACTTGCTTTTTTTTATTAATAAAATTATATTAAAGTGTTTATTTAATTGGCAAAAATTAAATAATTCTCCCAAAAAATATAAAAAGGCAGTAGGTAAAACATATGATAAATTATAAACCGACCTTTATGAGATTTTTTTTAATAATTATTTTAATTTTATTTAATTTTTCAGTACTTATTTTTGCAGACACTATACAAATCAATAAAAATACAGATATTTCTACTGGAAAAATTTATGGAGGAAATGTTAATTTTGTAGTAATGTCGCTGAATTTAACTTTGAGCGGAGGTTCTGCTGTAGCAGACACAATCACTCAATTTGCCATAAAAAATAACGGAACAATGGTTAATTCCACAGATGTATCAAAACTTAGTTTGTGGTATGACGCAGGAACAACAAATTACTGGGATGCCGGCGACACTAAAATCGGGGACTTATCGTGGAATGGGGTTTCGTCAATGTGGGATACTGCAAACTGTGCAATTCCGCTTTTCCCTTCAGTTACAACTAAAATTATAATAACAATAACAATAGATACCAATTCTGTAATAGGCAGAACTTTTAATGCACAGATTCCGAAAGAAATGATTGTATGCTTGTCAGGAGACACAGGTCCGGCGTCTAATTTAATTAATTCCGGAACTCAAACCGTATCGCTTTTGCAGCTTGAAATGGAAAAGCTTGAGGATATAGCTTCAGGATATATTTATCCGAGTTCTGCAAACAATACAGTAATGGCTTTGTCAATATCAGGCGCTGCGAATGTTACTGATACAGTAGTGTTATTTTCATTGAAAAATCTTGGGAATATGGATAACAACGATGTGGATACTGTATCATTATGGTATGATTCAAACGGTAATAACCAATGGAATTCAGGAGATGTTTATATAAACAGTTTAACATGGCAGGGTTCAGGAGTATGGAGTTCAAACTCGGTTAATATTGTTATGACCAGCGGATCAGCCAAGGTTTTAGTAACAGTAACAATGAAATCAGGGTTGACTGTAGGAGATACTCTTCAATTGCAGATAATAACAGGCAGCTGTTCTGCATCAATCGCAGGAACAGGACCTGTAACATCAATAACAAACAGCGGAATAAAAACAGCATCGGCAGGGAAAAAATGGACTTTTATGGTATATTTGGATGGAGATAACAATCTTGAGGAAGATGGTGTAACAGATTTTACTGAAATGGCTTCGGTTGGTTCAAACGATGATTTTAACATTGTAGTTCAATTTGACAGAATTACAGGTTACAGCACTCTTCACGGTGACTGGAAAAATACGCAGAGGTTTTATGTTACTGCGGGAATGGATCCTACTACTGCAAATGCAATATCTGACTGGGGTGATGGCTCCGGCGGCGGTAGAGAAGTAAATATGGCTGATACTCAGGTGTTCGTGGACTTTTTGAATTGGACAAAAAACAATTATCCTGCTGACAGTTATGTTCTGGTTATGTGGAACCATGGAGGCGGCTGGAGAAGCAGAAGCGCAGGTTCATCTCAAAGAAATAAAGCTGTAGTTTGGGATGAATCCACTGCCGGTGAACCTAGAATAAGAATGTCTGATATGCGGCGGGCTATTGAACAAACAGGGATGAAATTTGACATAATCGGGTTTGACGTATGTCTGGCAGGTATGATTGAAGTTGCTTATGAACTGAAAGATTTGGCTAAAGTAGTAGTTGCATCTCCGCTAACAGAACCTGGCGGCGGTTGGCCTTATACAGAAATTCTTACTTATTTGAAAAATAATCCGACAACTACATCAGCGGCATTTGGTTCTACTATAGTTGATGAATATAATAACAGTTATCCTAGCGGACCTGTAACTCAATCCGCTTACAATATAGGAAATATTAATACGTTTACTGCCTTAATAGATGATTTTTCAGAAAAATTAATGGCTGCTAATATATGGGCTGATATAAAAACTCAGAGAACTGCTATGGTAGAATCATCTGATCCGATAACAGGGACGCTTGGTGAAATGGACGATGGCGACGATGGAACCAACAGTGCGAATACGGGTATTGATTTAAAAGCTTTTGCAGCTGCTTTATCAGGTAAAGAAGCCAATTTGACAACTTCAATCACAAATTTATCTAATGGTTTTTCAAATTTTATAATTAATTTTAAAAGCAGAGATACAAGCAATCATAATGGTCTGGCAATATTTTTTCCCCGGTTGATAAATAATCCTACACATAAATATTCTATGAAATTCGGACAGGCATCTAAATGGGATGAATTTTTGAGAATGTATTGGTCTAACGAAACAGGAAAGGGACCGTATAATTTATCAATGACTCCATTATCTGATTCAAGTATAACCGGAAATTATTATGTTGGATGGTCAGGAGCAAAAGACGCTAATGGCATAAACAAATATAGACTAAAAGAATATAAGGATGCTCAGATACTTTTTATTGATAATGCTGAAAACGGGTTGAGCGGCTGGACAAATACAGGATTTTCAGTAACTGACAGGTATAAAAACAGCGGAACATATTCTTTTGCTTCAGGAGAAGGATATTCAACAACCAAAAAAATCACAAAATCAATTTCTTTACCGGCAGGTAAGAATTATTTATTGACTTACTGGATTTATAATGATGCTGGCGGAGATGCGGTGTCAGTAAAAGTGAACAGTTCGTCAAAAAAATCATATTCGGTAAATACTATTTCAGAACCGTTAGAAACTGTTGATTTATCAAGTTATGCGGGACAGACTATTACTCTTGAATTTTCTGTGGTGTTTGATAATTCGCTTGGTTGGGATGGCGAAGGCGTTTTTATAGACGATATAAATATATGGTCATATGTAAGCGTTTCAACTGTTGCTGATACGATAAGTTCTGCTTCTGACAGTATTTATTTGACAGGAAAAACTCCTGATGCGTATATGTATACAATCGCAGCATCTGACGGAACTAACTGGAGTAATGAATATGGTTTTGATACAACTGTGGTAGTAGGACTGAATATAGATACTCTTGGAATTATTGTTTCAGATAGTATTATGCGCACTCAACAGAATATAACTGTTTCAGGAGTTTCTGTAAAAACAGGATTATCATCAGATGTATTAACAAAATTTTCTGTAAAAAATTTAGGAAGTGTAAGCAGTTCTGATATTGATAATATGAAACTTTGGTTTGATTCCGATAATAATAGTCAGTATTCCACAGGCGATACATATATAGGTATTTTATCATGGAATGCAGGTTTATCTCAATGGGATACTCAATCAGCAGTTATACGATTGGTTTCAGGCTCTGCTAATTTGATTGTAACAATAGATGTAAATTCAATTGCAGATGTTGGAGAAACTTTTCAGGCGCAGGTTCCTGTTAATGGAATAACATCTCAAAGTTTGGGAGACGGACCTTCAACTGTAAAAACAGAAAAAGCTGTAAAAACAGTTATAAACCTTAATTTTTCTTTAACTAAAATGTATGATGCTCCTACGGCAAAAATATTGCCAGGAGCTCAGAACGTAACTGTTTTAAGCGTTAGGGCAACTGGAAGCAATCCTGTTGATACTATAACTCAGTTTGCTTTAAAAAATATTGGAAATATGAATAATGTTCAAATCGACAGCGTAGCTTTATGGTTTGATGCCAATGGAAATCTTACATATGATGCTGCTGATACATATATAGGGTTGCTTGGATGGAATGCAGGATTGTCTTGCTGGGATACAGGAATATCCGGAACAAGCAAGATTGTTCTGACTTCAGGAGCAGCAAATATAATAGTAACGATTTGCGTTGATACTCCAGCAGCGGTTCAGGGAGATTCATTTCAGGCAAATATAGAAATAAACTGCTGTACTGCTGAATTGTCGGGGTTCGGACCTTCAACAGCAATATTGAATTCAGGAATAAAAACTGTATCTACAGGAAAAGCATGGACTTTTATGGTTTATATGGATGCGGATAATGATTTGGAACCTTCTATATTGGCAGATCTTGTTGAAATGTATTCAGTAGGGTCCAACGATGATTTGAATATAGTAGCGCAGATGGATAGAATAACAGGATATGACGGCACTTCAGGAGATTGGATTAACACTCAAAGATTTTATGTTACCTCAGGATTAACCCCCACAACAGAAAATGCAATATCTGACTGGGGCGATGGATCTGGAGGACGTGAAGTTAATATGGCTGATTCAATGGTAATGGTGGATTTTGTCAATTGGGCAATATCAAATTATCCTGCGGAAAAATATGCACTGGTAGTATCTAATCACGGAGGCGGCTGGAGATCTAAAAGATCGGCCGCAGACAAATCTTCTAAAACAAGAGCATTGATTTGGGATGATTCTGCTGATGGAGCTCCTGGCATGAAAATGCCGGATTTCCGTAGAGCTCTTGAAAAAATCGGGAAAAAATTTGATTTGATAGGATTTGATGTCTGCCTTGCAGGAATGGCGGAAGTAGCATACGAAATAAAAGATTATGCAGAAGTTATAGTGGCTTCACAGAGAACTGAACCTGGAAGCGGTTATCCGTATGACGCTATTCTGACAACATTGAAGACAAATGCTCAAACATATACAGCAGAACAATTAGGAACGCTGATAGTAGATGAATATTATAACAGCACTTCAGGAGATAATTCTACTCAGGCTGCTTACAGAACCAGCAGAATGAGTAATTTAAAAACTGCTATAGATAATTTTGCTGATGCAATATGCTCTGCTAACATATGGTCAGAAATAAGAACTGCAAGAGAAACAATAGCAAGCAATGCTAACGGTGAAAATGAAGAAATGGATGATGGAGATGATGATGGAGATAATTCAGGAATAGATTTATATCATTTTGCTGAATTATTGTCTGCTACATCAAATGCAGGAGTTAATTCTGCTGCATCAAATTTAAAAAATGAGATATCACAATTTCTGATTCGTTTTAAAAAACATTATACAACATCTGATTATGCTAATCCTGGTCCTGACTGGAACGGTATAGCGATATTTTTACCGAATGAGAATTATAATCCTGTTCACGATAAAGCTATTGCTTTCGGAAGAGACAGTTCTTGGACAAAATTTTTGAGATATTATAGAACATCTATGGATGGCAGCGGAGCAGGAGAACCAATAGAATTGATAATGAATCCGATTCAGGATTTAGTTGCTGACGCTGCTGTAACTGTAGAATGGTATTCTGCATACGATGGAAATGGATTATTGAATTACAGATTGACACAGTTTAAAGGTGTTGATTTGCTGTTTTCAGAAAATTTTGAAAACGGGATAGGAAACTGGACAAATTCAGGATTCGGATTAACAACGCTTTATAAAATGAGCGGAAGTTCATATTCGTTGTCTTCTGGAACAGGATATAATACTGACAATTCAATAACACTGACAAACTCAATTTCTTTACCTGCCGGAAAAAATATAATGCTGACATATTGGAACTACAATGATTTTGCATATGATGGAAGTAATTTTTATGATAGCGGAACCATACAGGTTAGCACTGATAATGGCGCAAGCTGGACAGGTGTTAAAAGTATAGTAACAGGGAAATATGTTTCAGAAGATTATGATGCCGTTGATATAAGCGCCTATTCAGGACAGAATATAAAAGTAAAAATAGTTTTTAAAACAGATAATGTTTTGGGTTGGGATGGAGAAGGAATGTTCCTGGATGATATAAAAATTTGGAGTTATACGGACAAAACTACAGTTGCTGACACTATAGGGAATGGAACTCTTTTATTTACTGTTACAGATCTGAGCAATGATACATATATGTTTACTCTTGAAGCAGAAGATGTAAATAATAATATGTCTAATCCTGTGGGATATGATACTGTAGTGGTATTAGTAGCGTTAGATACACCGATTATAAACAGTGTTTTGATAAACAATCATACTGGAGGAATATATGCAATAGATTCGCCTGTGATAACTGCTGATTCCAGCACAAATTCAGGTACAGTATATTTTAACGGAAATACATCAAATACATTGAAACTTTTAGTTAATTGGCAGTCGGTATCTACAATGAAATCTATAAATTCAGAGGATATATTTGGAAATGGAATTTTAACAGATACAACTTCTGCTGATTCATGGATATTGAATTTCAGCAATGTTACAGGAAGATATGATACTTATGCAGTAATCAGTGCTGTAAACTATCAAAATAGAGTAGATACAGTTTTGATTAATTTTATTGCAGACACATATTCTCCGGCAGTAAGTTTGATTACCCCTGCTGATACGTATTATTCAAATGTCAGCGGAATATATTTTAACTGGAATAATGCTTCTGACGACAAATCAGGAACCAAATATTATCTGCTTCAAATTTCAACTGTCAGCAATTTTTCTGTAATTGACAGTTCTGTTATATTAACGGACACTACAGGATATTATGGTTCATTTTCAGAAGGGATATATTATTGGCGTGTAAAACTTGCTGATAGAGTAAATAATTTAAGTTCTGACACTGAATCAGTGAGCAGAATTTTTTCTGTTGATATGACTAAACCTGTAATTTCAGGAATTTATGTTTATACAGTAAATCAGGCTGATTCAGGGTATTTATACAGAAATGGATTATTATCGTCATTAGAAGAAGATACTATTTGGCTAAATTCAAATTTTTCAATATCGGAAAGAATGGATATTGTATGGACAGATTTGAATAAAGATAGCGTTGCTGGTTCGAATATATTTGGAACAGCTCCGGTTGATACGTCTTCTGCAGATTCATGGATATTGAACTATACAAGTAATGTAAAATTCGGAGACACAATAATTATAGTTTCTGCTTATGATAAAAATGGCAATACAGATACTGCCAAAATTAATTTTAGAGAAGATATAAGCGCGCCTTCAACTCCTGTTTTAACTTCTCCTGCAAACATGACATATATAAATTCAGATACGAATTTAGTATGGAACCAGTCTTCAGATACTCAATCAGGATTCAAACATTATAAACTCGAGATATTTGATACGTATGCAGTAAACCAGTCTGAACCTATATATTCTGTAATTACGTCAAGTTTAAGCGTTCAGCTTCCAGTATATTCTCTTGAAGCCAATACTTACTGCTGGCGGGTTATTGCATATGACAATGTAAACAATTTTGATACAAGCGTTGCATATAATACTTTTGTAATTCAAAATAAAGTTCCGGTAATTACAAATATAATATTAACAAGTTCACAGATGAACAATCTTGCTTTTGCCGGAAGAATAAATCAGGATTATAAATTAAATGTTGATGAAGATACGGTTTATTACAGTAATTTTGCAAGTTCTTCAAATATCACCTTGAATTTTTGCATAACCTGGTCAAATGGAGATACTATATATTATGATACTTTATACTACAATTCCGGATTTGCAACTTCTTCCGGTTATGTTACTGATACTTCTACCTCCACTACTCAGTCTAATACAATAACATATACAATAACAAGAAATGTAAATTATCCGGATACAAAAATAATAATTGCTGTTTATGATAAAACTGATGGGGATTCTGATTTTGCAGTAATAAACATAGCTGCTGACACGAAAGTTGATAATGTAACTCTTGTTTATCCGACCGATGATTATTGCACATCAAATTTGAAACCTTTATTTAAATGGAATTCTGTGACTTCTGAAAAGTATGGAGTATCAGGATATTATTTGAAAATATGTTCAAATACTCAATTTAAAACTTTTGAACAATCTGTTTTCACTACGGATACAAACTATACTTTACTGACAAATTTATCAGAAGGAAAACATTATTGGACTGTATTGGCAGCGGATACTTTAGGAAATATTTCAGATACTTTATCGTCAAGTTTTGTTTATGACACCATAATAATAGACTCTACTCCTCCTTCAATAGATTTTGTTTATATAAAATCATCGTCTCCTGAATATTTGTATTACAATAACCAGACGTTTAATCAACCGTTAAATATTTCAAATAAACGTTCTGAAAATGTTTATATTAATGGAAATCATTCAATGAATTTAGTTTTAAATGCTGCGTTTGACGATAACAATCCTGAAAAAATAATATTTGGAAAATGTTATGAAAACAGTGATTCGGTTTATTTTACATCATATCAGGATACCTGTTATTATCTCAGCATAGGAACAAGTAAAGGAGATACTCAAATATTGATAACTGTTTATGATAAATCTGGATTGACAGATACAGTTTTGATTGTTATTAAAGAGGATAAAATAGTTACATATTTACCTTCTCTGGAATTACCTGAAAATTTAGCGCAGGAAGTACAGTTCGACACATATTTTGTTTGGTCGTCTGATGCTGACGAATTATCAGGGATATCATATTTCCGAGTTTATGCAGATACTGAAGGAACATTTGCTGCACCTTATTCTATAGATACAACTTCATTTATAATAAGAACAAGCGATTTGATACAGGAATCATCTTTACAAACAGGAGATTCGGTTTACTGGAAAGTTGAAACATTTGATAAAGTCGGAAATTCACGTATGAGTTCTGCAAGAAGTTATAGAGTTAGAACAGATTTTACTCCTCCTTATTATAGTGATGAAAAACCAGAAAATAATTCAATGCCCAATAATTCCGCTTCAATAATATCTTTGAAATATAATGACTTGAACGGTGTGGATACAAGATATGTAAAATTATATGTTAACAGCGCAGATGTAACTTCGTTGTCGACTGTAACAGCAACTTCGATATCTTTTGAAACTTCGGGAATTTATCCGCATGGAGAAAAAGTATATGTTATGGCGATACTTGGCGATATTTATAACAATACCACTACAGTTCAATGGTCGTTCACTCCAATTTACAAAAATGTCTCTGCCGATATATTGAAACCTGACGATAATCATAATACTTCAACAAGAATTATAAATGTTTCTGGAACTGCCGGAGCAGTAAAAACCGGAAATAAATTATTGGTTTATTTAAATGATGTTAATGTAAATACTGTTTCATTGACTGCCGATGCTTCATTGAACGCAACATGGAGCTCTACTGTTTCATTAACAGGTTATGGCGATAAAATCAGAGTAAGCGTTAATGATACTTTTGGAAGAAATGCGCAGGATACAATAATTGTAAACTATTTTGAATCAATAGGGATAAATATAACATCTCCAGCAGATAATTATGATACTTTGGTTGGCGGCATAATTATCAGCGGGACAGTTAAAGGTGTAAATTCTGGAGATTCTGTGGTTTTATTAAGAAACGGATTAAATTATGATGTATATACATTTGTGAGTCATACAGATACTTTGTGGGCAATTTATACCGAATTGCCTTCGCAGAATGTTATATTCACTGCGAGGTTGAACAGCAGTTTGTTCGGACAAAACATAGCTTCTGTTTCTATAACTGCAAGCTATATTGATACTCCATCTGTTGAAATTCAGTCGCCTGTAAATAATTATGACACAAAATCGTCATCATTAATTTTTAGCGGAACTACATACAACACACTCTCTAATGATGAGGCAATTATTTATCTTAACGGAACCTCAGTATTAAACTGGAATATTGACTCGAAAAATGGAAGCTGGTCGAAAACATTGAATTTGTCAGGAAAATCCGACGTTGTTTCAATTTATGTAACTGATGCTTTTGGCAGAACAGGATGCGATACTGCGATAGTATCATACTACAAAATCCCTGAAATAGAAATAAAACTTCCTTCTTCTAATTCATGCACTACATTACAGTCAGTAACGGTTTCAGGAACAAGTTTGTATAGTTCTGTGAACGATACAGTAATAATTTATAAAAATGGTGTTGTACATTCAAATTATATTATAACAGAAAATAACGGCAGTTGGTCAGGAACTGTAAGTTTGAGTTCATCAAATGATACAATTTTAGTAAAAATTACTGATAAATTCAGCCAGTCAAGTTATGATACTATATTTTTGAATTATCTTAATATAACAAGTTTTTCTGAGAATGAAATTATAAATGTTTATGAAGATTTAACAACTCAAATACAGGTTGTATCGACAGAAAAAATAAGTAATTCTATTTGGTCAGTTAATTCCGGGTCAAATATATCTGTATCAGTTTTAGAAGGTGAAACAGATTATATTTCAATAACTCCTAAATTTGATTTTACAGGGACAGAGACTTTGGTCTTAACGTTAAGATATTATCCTGATTTAGGTAATTTAGCTGAATATTTTGTGGATACAGTTCAGCTGAGCGTCAATGTAATGAATACTAACGATACTCCTTATTTCATAACTGAAATGCCGGATACTTTTGTTAATGTAACAAAATTATTTTGGTTAAAAGTTATTGGAACTGATACGGATGCAAATTCGATGACATTCAGTTTCAATGGTTCGGTACCGTCTGGAATGACTGTAAACCGTGTTGACGATACGTCTGCTATAATTCAATGGACCCCATCTTCTCAACAGGTTGATTCATATTTTATAAATATCAAAGTTTCTGATAATTATGGTTATTATTCTCAGAAATTATTTAAAATAACAGTTAATAGGCCTACGGTAATAATATCTTCACCGAATAATCTTGACTGCACCACAGTAAAAGAAGTAAAAATAAGCGGAATTACTGTAAACAGTTCAAATAATGACGATATTAAAATTTATAAAAACAACGTGTTGCAGTCAAGAGTCAAATTGACTGCAGATAATGGCGAGTGGTCAGGTACTGTTTCTTTAAGTTCGCGAGCTGATTCCGTAAGAGTGGAAATAATTAATAGAACAACTTCAGTTTTATATTATGCAGATACAATAACATTGAATTATCTTGATATTTTAAATGATACAGTTTTATTGACTGAAGATTCGGCAGGAATTTTTATATTATCTTCTACTGAATCATCGGAATATGTTGAATGGTCAGTACTACCCGGGAAATATCAGACTGTCAAAATTATTGAAGGAACCGCAGATTATGTTATAGATACTCCCTGCATTGATTGTATAGGATATGACACATTATTATTAACTGCAACTTATTTTCCAGATAGCCCTTTACGTACAAGAAGTATTTCCGATTCCAAAATTATTAACGTTATAATTCAGAATGTTAATGATAAACCGTATTTTACAAGTTCTGCGTCATTGAAGAATATAGAAGTAAGTATGTTATATACTTATTTAATTACAGCTTCAGATACGGATAATGATAAATTGACTTTCGATTTTTATATAAATCTGAATAATGCATCGATAACTAAAATAAGTGATACGTCTGCGGTTTTGGAATGGACGCCAGATAAAAATCAGGTTGGAGTTCAGCCGGTTTCTGTCAGGGTTACAGATATAAACGGAGCGTATTCTATACAAACTTATAATGTTTTAGTTGAACCAAGGACATTGCCTGTATATAATATAAATTCTCCAGTTGCAAACAATAATACATTAGAGTTAAACTGGACAAGAACTTCGGATACGGATATTGTGTATTATTATATTTATTCGGCAGATTATGACAGCGGTATAGGTTCAATAGATGTTGCCAAGCCGTTAGATACAGTCCCTGCGTCAGTTAATTCCATAACTTTGAATAATATATTGAAAACAGGTGTTGAACAAATGATTACGGTTTTACCTGTAGATAAAAATGGTATAACAGCAGATATTAACGACGGAGGTTTTATAGTTGTTAAACCTGAACTTGATAATAATTGTCTCGTAGAATCAAAAATCAATTTTATAAATGGATTTAAAGTATCAGGAGATTTTCTTAAAGTTGAATCGTTTTTAGTTAAAGGAAATGTTGAGAAAATGTCGTCGATAGTTTTTGAATATAGGAAAACTGGCGATACTAAATGGGAAACTATGGCGGTTGTATCAGGTTCAAATGTAAGCAATCCAATCAAAAATGTTAAAAATATAACAGAAAACGGTTTGTCTATAAATTGGAATATTTCACAATTTAACGAAGGTTCGTATCAGATTCGGACTGTTGCAACTGATGTCAATAATCTTGTTGAACAAAACCCTATGGCAATAGTGATTTATATAATTAAAAATAATCAGGCGGCAGATTATTATTCTTATAAAGAAAACGGCGCTGAAGTTATAAGCCAGACAATTTTTGCCGGACTTGCGGGAGACAACAAAATAAACATTTTTACAGAATCTGAGAATAAAATTGATAAATCTACTATTGTATCAAGCGTTAAAGTTTCTATTCCTGGAGACTATGTTGATACAGGCAATAATCAGAAAATAGTAATAACTTTATTAACTCCTGAAATAATTGAAACAGTTAATTCAAATATCAAAGATCCTTTCGGTGAAAAAATTGTGGGAAATAATATTGTAGTTCTTGATACGATACCGTATAACTCTTTGGTTAGTTTAAATAATCTTATTGCGGAAGGACAGGAAAGCAGGTTAAATAAAGAAGCTAATGTTATAATTGATTATCCTGATAAAAATAACGATGGCTGGATAGATAATATTAATTCTCCGGTTCCGGTAAGAGAAGAATGGCTTGCCGTATGGTATCGTGAAAATATTTCTGAAGAATGGAAGATTTATAATATGGAAAAAGTCAAATTCGATTATGAAAAAAATACTGTAAATATCAGCGTTTCGCATTTTACAATGTATGCTTTGTTTACCATGTCTGAAGCTATGAATATGAATAATTCAATTGATAATGTTGTCGTATATCCTAATCCGTATATTCCTAATGGAGCTAATCCTAAACAAGGGAAGCCATATACTTCCAGCGATCCTGTTTCAGGAATTATATTTAACGGAATCAATGACGGAACAAAAATAGAAGTGTTTACTTTACGCGGAAAACTTGTTTGGGATGCAGTAGTTGATAATGCTGCTGCAGTTAATTGGAAATGCAGGTGGAATGTTAAAAATAATTCCGGAGAAGATGTTGCATCAGGATGGTATTTGTATGTTATTAATAAAAACGGAAATAGGAAAACAGGAAAAATTGCGGTTATTAGATAATTCGGGTTTTATGTTATAAATCAATGGTTAGCGTAAAATCAGGATTAATTTAAATAAATTGTGAAAGGACTTTTTATGAAAAAAATCAGTTTAATATTTATAATAAACTTTTTTATTTATTCTGTAGTTTTTGCTTCTGGTTTTGGAACAAAAACAAGTGAATTTTTGAATTTGGGAGTCGGCGCCAGAGCATTAGGAATGAGTTCGGCATATACTGCAGCAGATGAAGATGTGTATTCTGCATACTGGAATCCTGCAGGACTTGCTTCTTTGCAGTCAAGCCAAATTGCATTTATGCATAATAGTCTGCCCGAACGTATTTCTCAGGAT
>JAGOBX010000042.1 GCA_017999075.1 Candidatus Babelota bacterium
GGCGTATACTCCTGAAAGTGATATTCCGCTGCTGAAATAGGTTTCTCACCTAGTTAATAAATGGAGGAAACGAATGAATACAATGATATTAACACAAAATGAAATTAAACGTCAAGGATTTAATGCGCTGCAAAAGAATCTTGGGATAAGCGGTTTTATTAAATTTATCCAACAGTTCGATTTAGGCGACGGTGATTATACAAAAGAACGGAAAAAAATTGTAAAAAAGAAAACTGTAGTGGAAATTGTTAAAGAAATTAGATAGAAATTTGTTATTTCAAAATCACATTTCAGATTTTTTAATTAGTATAATTCCGATATAGATTTTAATCTAATCGGAAATCACTAACCGGAATCCGTAATTGTTTTAGCAGTCCTCCGGGTATCCGGTGGTGCGGAAGGCAACCCGACAGCCTCCTTCACCGTTGTTCCTACTGCCGCAGCGCAAAACACGGCTAGAGCCGGATTGCGAACCTTTTGGATTACTTTTCGGACTGTTTTTATAATAATTTTTCGTCATACCAATCCTGGCACCATTCCAATACATTACCGCTCATTAGGAACTTTTATTCTGCAATTTTTCCACTTTTTTTCCATTATCTACTCTACAATTTTATTTATTGCCCATTTCCAATATGGTACACATATTACTGTATAATCCTCAATTTTCTTCAATTCTTCCTGAGATTTGGTTATAATAAAACCTTTTTTTAATTTGAATTTTTTCAGCGCTTCAAGCAGTCCTGTTATTTCACGGACTTCGTTATTTCTATTCAATTCATAACATACTTGATAAGCGCTATCGATTTTTTTATTTTTACCTGTAATAAAATCACATTCTCTTGATTTATCATTTTTATAATAAAAGATTTTATTTTCGCGCTTAAGCAATTCTAAAAACACTGCATTTTCAAGTTTTCTGCCTGCATTTTCATTCTCGCTGAATTCTGCAATATTTATGAAACCATTGTCAGCAATATAAATTTTTTTTGACATATACTGCTCCGATGTCTTCAATGAATATTTCCCTGCAAAATATAAAAACCCTATATCTTCAAGATATGAAAAATAATCAAATACTGTGTCCTTGCTTAAACTGTATTCTTTTTTATATTTGTTTATAAATGAATTAACTGAAAATTCACAGGCGTAATTGGTAAGCACATAATGCATAATCAGTTTTATTATATGCGTATTCCTTATCGCGTAGCGTTCGACTATATCCTTGAAGATTATCATATCAAGATAATCCTTCAACCGCTCGTTTTTCTGGTGTATATCGTATTCCATTGTAACCGCAGGAAATCCGCCAAACCGAATGAATTCGTTTGCTCTTTTAACTATTCCAAACCGCGCTGTTGAGTATTCGCTGTTCTTTTCAATAACGCTGTTATTGAATTTCAGAAATTCATCGAAACTAAGCGGATATATTTTATAAGTGACTATTCTGCCGCGTAATTCGGTTGCTATCTCTGAACTCAGTAATCTGCTCGATGACCCTGTTATAGTTATCCTGTATTTCTTTTTTTCATATAACCGTTTTATAAACAATCCCCATTTATCAAGATTCTGTATTTCGTCAAAAAAAATATATAACTGCCTGCTGATATTTTCAGGAAATAATTCATAATACGCTTCAATTATCGAATCGTAACCGTTCGCGCTGCTGTTTAAATTTATAAGACGCTCGTCGTCAAAGTTGATATACAATATCTGATTTATATTTGTCCTGCCTTTCAGCAACTTCCTTATTTCCGTAAACAGCAGGTATGTCTTACCGCTTCTACGCAGTCCGATAATTGTGTTTATTTCGTTAGTGTAACGCAACGCCGTATTTCGTTCATATACCTTTTCGCTGAAATTCTTTATGTTTTCCTGCCACTCAACGATAATTCTTTTTAAATTTTCTTTCATTACATAACCGCCAATAAAATAATTTTATATCCTATTATATTAGGAAACTATTATTTTACAAGTAAATTTTTGAAAATACAATAAATTTATTTCGGCTTGAGCTTCCGCTCTTGCCCAAATTTCATTCTTTCTTCTGCAACTTCTCCTTACTTTTTCCAAAGGGTAAAAGGGTTCCCGTCAGTTAAAATATGCTGAATTTTACGAACTGACAGGCAAGTCCAAAGTGTTATTCTGTACTCTGTCCGATATAGAGTTTAATCTAATCGGACAGCACTAACCAACCGGAAGCCGTAGTTGCTGCCGCGGTACGACGGGCCGTTGCCGTCGCGGCTGGCAACACGACAGTAGTCGTCGCCGCCGTCGTACCAACCGCCGCCGCGCAAAACACGGCCCGAGCCGAATTGCGGACCGTTAGGATTATCGGTCAGACTATTTGAATAATAGTCCTCCTGATACCAGTCCTGGCACCATTCACAGACATTGCCGCTCATATCGTATAAGCCATAACCGTTAGACCGCTTCTGGCCAACACTGTTTGTCCTGTTTCCGCTGTTTGAGCTATACCAGCCAACCTCGTCTAAATCATCGCTACCGGAGTATTCATATTCCTGCCCCCCTTTTGCTGCGTATTCCCATTCCGCCTCTGTCGGCAAGCGGAGCTTCATTCCTGTTATTTCATTTATTTTTTCTATAAATTCCTGACAATCCTCCCAACTTACTTGTTCGACTGGAAGATTATTGCCTTTAAATTCACTGTGGTTTTCTCCCATTACCGCTTCCCATTGTTCCTGCGTTACTTCGTATTTGCCGATATAAAAATCATCAAGTGTTACGCGGTGAACAGGTTTTTCATCATCGCTTCCATTATTAGAGCCCATATTAAAATTTCGGCCTTCTATAAAGACCATTTCAAGTTTAACGCCTCCGCCTAAATCAATCTCATCAGTAACGCCGTGTTTTATTTTCGGCAACGCAATATTCAATGCAAGCAATTTATTAAATCTCTTAACAAGCCCTCTGCTCTGTATTTTCCCTGCGTAATCCAGCCATTTATTCTTAAATGCTTCAAGGTATTTCTGCTGAATATTCTGCCGCAGTTTTGATTTCACCATTTTTTCCATACTACCGAGTTCAGCTTTAAAATCGCCTTCGCGTTTTTTTATTGTCGCTTCCATTTCTATTTTCGCTTCTTCGGCAGACTGTATATACGGTGCAAGCATATTCGGATACTGACTGCTGATTTCAGGAAAAGCAGAACTCGCTTTTATTTTTTCCTGCATTTTATTCAAAGCGTCAAGTTTCCTCTGAATATCCTGTTCGTTCTGGCATTTCTGCAATTCTGTCTGATACCATTGCCGCATTTCTGAGGAATATTTTTCTTTTGCTTCTTCGTATTTACGTTTTTCTTCTTCCTTGCGTTTGCGTTCTTCCTCGTCCTTCCGCTTGCGTTCAAGTTCCTGTTGTTTTGCATAAACTTCGCGCCAGTTTTCAATTTTTGTATTTTTCATTTTTGAATAATCGATTACTTCTTCGTCATCGGATTTATATGTGAACACAGGCAGTTTCTCGTCAAGATATGAATTGTCAATTTCTGTTTTTGGCCTGTTAGCCGCCTCCGCTTCAATCTCGCTCATAGCTTCCGCTGCAATATCCAGCTCAGATTTTCGGTTTTCAACTTCATTGGCTTTTTCGTCTTTCTTATAAGAAAATAAATTGAAATGAGAATATTCAACATCTCCGTCAGCCATATAAACTGGCGTCATCCGATTAACGCCTTTCTGGTCAGCATACTCGGCTATCTTGATTTCAGCGTATGCTGTCAATTCTTCAATAGAAATCTTCAAGTCATTGTTCTTATCCATCTGCGGCAGCGCCCGCGATGACTCCTTCATATAAGTAAAATAATATGTGAACGCGCCATTGTTCTTATTTATATTTTCAATTGATTTTTCGTTATTTCCGCACGAAAAGATTGTTTTTACAATTGTCCCGCGTTCATCCGAGCGCCGAGCGGCAGAGCGGAGCTCCGCTGGATTATCCTCCCGTATCTTAACGCCTTTGCCTGGCTTTAAATTAACCTGCATTTCTCTGCCCGAGTCCCTGTCTTTTTTCTGAATTATAGGACGCGCTGCGTCAATTATTATAACAACTTCTTTCGGATTATTCTGTTTCAGCATATTGCGGATGCCAGACAAATCAAGGATGCCCATTTTAGTTTCTATATTTGCGTCAGAAGCAAATAACTGAACAGTATTCTTGTCATCAGTGAACGCCCTGCCGCTGAAATAAAATATGATACGGTCATCGGGTCTTATTGTTCTGCTGAAATCGCTTATAAACTTGAACAACCGCGAAGCTGTCAGCATATTATTAGTTTTGTAATCATCTTTAAACAGCAGCGTGTAATCATCCTCAAATCCCGAATAATTAAGCAGGAATTTCATATCATCAGCATCGCCGTGACAGCAGGGCAGCGGCGTATAGAAATCATAATTTTGTATGCCGATAATTACTGCACGGTTTTTAGCGTAAACGCTTGTGCATACAGCCATAAGTAAAAACAATACAAGCACTTTATTAAGCATTTTATTTCCTCGCTAATTTATAGTCAAACTTGTTTATTTTTTTGCTTTTTTCTTTATTTGAGATTTTTGTAAGTTTTTAACAGGAACCCCATTTTTTGAAGGTTGTTTCATTATTTCTTTTTTAGGTTTTTCTGCGCCATAATAAATAACTTCCTCGTATCTTTCAGATAATTCGGATGATACTTTATCAATATACGGTTTATAGTCACTCCATTTATCTTTAAACGCGCTGACAAAATTAAGTTTGATATTTTTCTGCAAATCAGTTTTCAGCATTTTTTCTATTTCTGAAAGGTCAGCAGAAAGTTTATTGCTGAATTCTCGATATACTGCATCTTTCTTGTTCTTCGCAGTTTTCACTTCATTGAATACCGGTTCAATTAGCATCATGATTTTACTGGTTATATCTTCAAACCGCTTTTCTGAATTAATTTCATTTTTAAATTTCACAAGCGCGGAATATTTCTCATCTATGGATTTTGATTTATTAATTTTATTTATAATATCTGAATACATTTGCTTTGATTTTATGAAATACTGTTTTTTCGATTTATGAAATGCGGCGCGTTCCTCCTCCTCATTAATTTGCGTTTCTATTTCTTTCTGGCGGTCGAGTATTTCTTCCCAGGAAAAAATATCCTGCGTACTGGCAGCTGAATTAAGCGCTGCTTCAAGTTTGGTTTTTGAATATTTCGGAGTATATTCAGGAATATCGTCATCCAACGCATTGCTGTCAAGTTTCATAGAGTTAATCTTTGACAAAGCATCCGATTCGTCGTATGAAAACAATATATCCTTTGTCTTGTTAACAGCAGATGACTGCATAGCGTTAACAGTAGCAGAATTATCAAACTTGAAAAGTTTTGTATGTCCGCTCATAACTCCGCCTTCAATGCTGAATACAGGGTTCATTTCGTTCAGGTTATTGCCGCGGCAGTATTCCTCAAGTCTGCTTTTAGCGAATACCGTTAATTCCTCGATTGTTACTATCCCGTCGTTATTCAAATCATTATCGTTTATCGCGTTCTTTATGCCTGAATTCTTTGTCTCAATCGGATATGTAAAATAATAAGTGAACGCGCCATTATTCTTTTCGTGCCGCTCGAACGACTGCTGCCCTTCCGCGCACGCATAAATCATTTTGATTACTGTCTGCGCGTTCTTGCGGTTTTCTTTTGCTTCCAGATTTTTCTGCGCGTCAATTCCAGCCCCTGTATTGAAATATGATTTTATCTCCTGACCCTTATTTCTGCCTTTCAATACTTCAAATGTCCTGCAAGCGTCTATTATCATAACAATTTCTTCAGGATTGTTTTTCTTTAAATAATTTTTTATGTTCACAAGCGGCAGGCTGCCGAATTTCTCTGGCAAATCGCGATTGCCGTCATACGCAAGCAGATAGTTATTACCTTTATCATCGCCTACTCCGTGTCCGCTGAAAAAGAACAGCACATTATCGCCTGCTTTGACAGCTCTGGAAAAATCATTAATATTACGCATAATTTTAGCGGCAGTCAAAGGGTCGCTGGATTTTTCGTCCTTCAAAACCATTATGTCTTCGTCCTCATATCCTGACATGGCAAGCAGTTGCCGCATATCGTCAACATCGCCGTGCGTACAGGACAACGGCGCATAATCCGCATAATTCTGAACGCCGATAAGAATCGCCTTTTTCGCGGCAGACAAAGTATTTGACATTAACAAAATGGTTATAAACACTGATGCTACAATTTTTTTCATAAACATCACACTCCCTGATTTTACTTTCATAATTTCGGTTTAATCCAGTCTTCATATTTTAATCCGGATATCAGCGAGAAATGTCCGGTATTACCTGTAATCAGAGTAAAATTATTTTGTATAGTTATCGATGCTATACGCAAATCAGGTTCGCTAACGCTTATTCCTTTTCTGTTCATTTGCGCTTTAAGCCGACCGTATATTTCAGCGCTCGCCGTATCAAACGGCAATATTGACAGGTAAGGGAATATACGTTCTTTATACGCTTTCAGCAATATATCGCTGTTTGAAGAATTGTATATACCAAAATATATCTCGGCAATATTTACCGATGTCGTGAACTGCATATTCTGCGGAACTGTTCTCAGTTTTTTCAGCAGCCGGTCTGACGGTTTTTTTTTCATAGTGTTGCTTATTGTATCAGTATCATAAACATACATTATAAAGATACCTCGCGCTCAGACGACTTTTTCCTTTCAGAATAAATAATATCCACAAATCTATCTACTTCCTCGTCAGTCATTGCTCCTGCCGCATTCAGTAAACCGTTCCCTGAATTATTGCGCGCATATTCAGAAAAAGGCATAATAACCGCGACATTCTTTTTTTTCTTTGTTATAAAAATTTTTTCTTTTCTTGACTGTACATCGTTGATTATGGCAGACAGCGATGCTTTTGCTTTGGTCAATGAATAAACATTCGGCATATAAATCACCTCGTTAATCACGGATTATGCTAATGCAATATTTAGGTTAATAATATAGTCTGTAAAACTATAACTGTCAAGCAAAATTTAAATCAAAACACATAAACGCATAATGCAACTTGAACATGAAAACCTTGTTAGAAAAATACTATTATTTTTTTCAGCGTCAATAATGCGTAAACTCATACACTTTCATAATATACGGCTTGCCTGTCAGCATATCAGGAAATCCGTTTATCTCATTGCGTATCGGATTCGGCGAACTTTTTATAATCGTGCCTTTCGCTGAATAGTTTTTTGTAATATCTACTTTGAACATATCATCGCTTATATTATTTTTAATTTGTTTTATCAGAGTATTTATTTCTTTCTGTTCTTCCTTGAACGAAAACACATAAAATATTTCTTTGCCTTTAATATCGTCAAACGCATATACCTTTCTATCCGGAATATAATATTCAATGCCTTTGCGCAGCGGGTTGCTGACTGACATATTCTGGTCATCAGGGAATATCAGGTTAACCTTTCTCGACGAGTCTATATTAAATACATAAAGGTAACAGTCCGCTGACGGCCGGGCATACAAACGGAAACTTTCGTCAGACATCACTGATTCGCCTGACTGCAATATCTTCTCAGAACCGTATGTTTTCTTTGTCATAAATGCGAACTGCATTTCAACAGGTAAATCAGCAAGCGCTTTTGCCCTTTCAAGTTCTATCTGCTTTCTGCCTTCAATTTCTTTTTCCTTTGCTTTTATTTTCTCAACCTCTTTCTGCTTTTTACTTTCAATAACTTTCAAATATTCGTCTTCCGGAACTTTGGCTTTCACAAATACTTTGTAATATTGTTCTATTATATCATTATCAGACATTGCAGCCCATTTTTCAATATACCATTCGCTTGTCTTGACACGCGACACAAGCGCGTCTATCGCTTGCTTTTCATTGTTTACTGTTGCTTTAGTCGCGTCATGAATGTCAGAAGATAATCCGAAACCTGTAGTTATGCTTTTATAAAGTTCAGTCACTTCAACTCCGCAGTATGCCGCGAATTTTTTTATGCAGTCGCGGTGCGCGTTTTCACGGGCTTCCTTCTCTGTTGCGATTTTATCAGATATTCCGATAAAAAACATAAAACCTGCGGCAGGTTCCGGTTCATTGAATATCCATTGCGGCTTGGTTTCCGGATAAGCGGATAACAGCCGCTCGCCTGTAAACTTTTTCTGTATAACAACTGGAGGCTGTGTATCCGCTCGCTGCAATTCTTTTTTTGCAGCGCAGCCGAATAATAATAATACCGCAGTCATAAAGCATAATATCAAATTTTTTATATTCATACACTGCCCCTATTTATCTAAAAAATCATTTTCTAATCTTTTCAATTCATTTAAATAATTATCTTTTATTTTTTTAATACTTTCATCATAATTATCTTCTATTTTCTCTAATTCAATATTATACTTTTCACTCATTAAATTTCTGTTATAATCAAATCTATCAAGAATTTTTTCTGAATTTGTTTCATAAAACTCTTTAATTTTTTCCGACAGTTCTGTTATTTGAAAGGGCTCAGAATCATTTGCTATTACAACTTGTTTATTCGAAAGTAATTTAATATTTGAATTATCATTGAAATCATTAATCCTGCCGGCATTAACGCTTCCTTCAAAAACTGCAATTTCAGTAAAACTATTATTAGCCCTAATTAGTAAAGTAGTGCCTCTTATACATGCTTTTGCTGTGGGGGTAGCAACTATATACTCTTGCTGTGAATCTGAAATTTTATCTAATAATATCAATCCTTTTTTTAAAATTATTGATGTGGTTTTTTTATCAAGATTTGAAATTTTAAGTAAAGCAGAGGTATCAATAAAAATAACAGTATTATCTGCAAAAACCAAATCTGCAGCGCCTGTTTTGTTTGTAATAATTATAGAATTAATATTTACTTCGCCTATAGTGTCGCATACAATCCACGAAGAAGATAAAGAATCCCTGATTTTAACATTTTGGTTCATCGGATTAATGATGCCAACTGCTGCTTCAATTCTGAACTCAATAAAAACAATCAAAAACAAAATCGCATATTTTTTCATTTTTAAAAATAAAAAACACACAAAGCAATTTTTGAATTAACCCAAGTTTAATCAAAAAAAGTATTTATTATTTACACATCAATACAATACTAATTTTGAGTAAACCCGGGTTAAAATATCATTTTATTTATCGAATCCTGATTCCTTCATTTTCTCAAATGCATTCAACGCGTCTTGCATTTGTTTTTTCGCCTGTTCATTTTTTGCTTCTTTCATTTTTTCTTTAATTTTTTCCTGTTCTCCTTCAATTGTATCCTTGTATGCTTGGTCTATCATAGATTTAGGCATACCTGCAAGCCCATATCCTTTATAGTATATTTCTCCGAGTTTTGTCTGCCATTTTTCAAAATACCATTTTTCTACTTTCAACTGTTTTGCTACACCTGCTGACAATTGTTCTTCAAATCCTCTTGCTGCTTTTGTAGCGTCAGATATATCGCTTGACAATCCGAATTTTGTAGTTATCTGTTGAAAATGGTCTTTAACAGCAACGCCAAGATAATTTACAACCTGTTTAGCGGAATCTCTGCGGATTTCTTCTCGCATACCGTTTTCAGTAGAATTCTTTCCAGACAATCCAACAAAATACATTGTAGGTCCTTCGCTTTTAGGTTCTTCAATTGTCCATGAAGGTCTTTCTCCTGAAGTCCAAATCATACGTTCTGTTTCCTCAAAAGCTTTGGATACTTCTCCCTCTTTCTTAACAGTATCTTTATTCCCTGCGCAACTAATCAATAAAGAGCTTATAATTATTAATAATCCCATAACTTTAAAAATATTCATAATTTTATTCCTCCAAAAAACTACAGATTTATAACACTTTAATCAAAAAAAAATTAAAAACTATATTGGTCCAGGCAGATTTACTTATACCACCTCCTTTACGCCTGAATCTGATTAAATGGTATAGTTAATATTTCATAATATAAATTTTGTAAAAATGTTAGAACTTCAATTTGAAAACATTTCATTATACTCTATAATCTTTATTAAGTTCGCTACCAATCCACTGTTACACTTCCGGTTGATGTTCCCCCTCCTCCTCCGGAACTTGAGCTTGCTCCGCCGCCATTTCCTCCACCTCCGCCGCCTCCTGCAGCTGCAGCTCCTCCACCTATAACAATTGCCCAGAACCACCATTTTTTATAAAACGGTTTTTTCTTCAAAACAATTTTTTCAGATGTAGTCTTATTATGATAGACAGTAGTTTTTAATTTTTGTGAATAAAATGGATGAGAAGTCATATTTACTTTTACATAATAATCTCCGGCAGGCAAATTCTTTATTTCTACCGGCGTATTGCTTCCATAAAATTTGTCATTAACATATACTTCAGAATTTTTCGGTTCTGTTTTAATCTTCAAATTTCCATTTGGTAATTCAATTTCAAGTTTACTTGTTTTATCTTTTTCAATATTAACTACTGCTGTTTTTTCAATTCCGTATTTTATAACTGTTATTTCTATTTTACCGACAGGAATATCTTTTATTTTACAATTACTTTTTGTGTTATGCAAAACTCGGTTAATATAAACATCTGCTCCTTTTGGAGATGTAACCAAATCAAGAGCTCCGCGCTCTGCTTTTGCAAAATCTAATTTTATTTCCGTATTTTGGTTTTCAAAAATTTTTACTGTTTCTGAGACAATATCTTTTCTTTTTTTTACTGCTACTATGTATTCCCCTATCATCAAATCTTTAATGATATCCGGAGTTTTTTTACCTGTATATTTATCGTTAATATAAATATCCGCATCATCTTCAGGAATAGATGAAACATCAAGATTCCCTGTAATAGGAATTAAATTTTCATTTAAAACCACAGGCCTATCAAGCGTAATTTCAATTTCTTTTTCCAAATTTTTATATTTTGATTTTACAAATTTTAATTTATATTTTCCAATCTCTAATTTTAAATCATTTCTTGGCGTTATATATTTATAATCTTTATCATTACTGTCTGAAATCGTTACTTCTACTTCACTTGGCTCAGTAGCTACAGTTAATAAACCAAAACGAGGATTTAAATTTTCGCGTATTACATATCTTTTATCATCATCAATATTTAATTTAAAATAAAGCGGTTCATATAATTTCAATTTAAATGCAATTTCATAATTGCCTGATTTCATATGTTCATTTATATAGGGAGTTTTCCCGCTATTTACCCCGTTAATAAAAAGTTCAGCGCCTTCAGGAATAGAATTTATGGATACATAGCTGAATCTTGGTTTTAATGGGAGTTTTATTTTAGCTGTTTCTGCGTCTTTAATCTCAAACTCAGACGTATAATCATAGTATTCCTGTAGTTTAACTGTAACCTTGTGTTTCCCGCTTTTTATTTTATCTAATGTAAATGGCGTTTTACCGCGCTCGTAATTTTCATTATCTAAATATATAAGCGCTCCTGAAGGTTCAGTAACGATTTCAACAGACCCATAATTCTGATTTAATTTTATATTGTTCAAATCTTCTTTATTATAAGCATTTGCTGGTATTACCACAGTTGTGTCAAAATGGTAATATAAATCTTTAACAATTCTAACTTTTACTGGACCGGCGGGGATATTTTCTAATGTAGCAGGTGTTTTTTCTTTTTTTAATTCTCCGTCTATATATATATCGGCAAATTCAGGTTCTGATGTTATTCTCAATTTTCCCGTAACCTTTATTTTTTTCAAAGAATATGTTTTTGTTAATGGTTTCCCGAGTTCTAATTTTATATTCTCTACAATAGATTTATATCCGGTTTTTGAAATTACTATTTCATAATCCCCCCACCCAAGTTCAAAATTTTTATCATTATATTTTTGTCCATTTATGGTGATTTCAGAATTATCCGGTGAAACGATTAAATATAAACGTTCAGTCTTTTTTACAAGATTATAATTAAAATTTATCGGTAAATTTTCTGATATGGAAATATTTGTAATGTAATCTTCATATTTATCGTTTTTAAAAATTATTGAATACGCTCCAACAGGTAATGAATCATTAAATGGAGTAACAAAACTTTTTAAAATTTTATTACCAGCATATATTTTCCCGGATGCTCCGGTTGGTTCGGATGTAACTGTAATAAGTCCAAATTCGCTTTGAAATATAATATGTTTTGTTTTTTTATCATTTGCATTTATTTGAAGACTGAATTCTACTGCGCTAAAACCATCTTTTATCAGCATTACCGAATGTATACCTGGAGATACTGCAATTGATGTCGGCGTTTTTTTATCAGTTTTAACTCCGTTGATAAATATCTCAGCTTCAGCCGGATTGCTTGTTAATTCGATAATTCCTGTCTGGACCGCATCGCGCACATCTAATATTTCTTTTGATAATTGTTCTATTGCATTCTCAAATTCTTTATAATCATTGATTTTACAGTTTGCAGATGCTGTCTTTTCAGATTGTCCTGTTTCTACATTTATAAGTTTAATATTGAATATAAACATATTGTCGCCAAACTTCCCTATTGAACCCATTATTATTACCTGTGCAGCAAGAAGTTTTCCAAGTTTTATTCCGCATTCATTGGAAAAACAATCTTCAAACTGTTTTTTTTGTTCTTCAAGAATTTTTTCAATACGCACAGTTTCTATCAGTTTGAACATTTGTTTATTTTCTGTGTGTTTTCCGATTTTAGTAAATAATAAATCACTCGCTGTTTTTGCTGCCATCCTGTCTACATTTTCTAATGTGTCAAGAGGCTTTATTGCAAGTGTCCTGACATCAGAAAAACTATTATTTACGCAAAATAGTATTATTAAAAAGCTTATAATTACTGTGTTAAAACGCATTTTATTTAACTCCTTTAAAATAATTTTACAGGCGAGGCACCTTAAATAGTTCAATCAATGAAAATTCAAGAAATGTTTCAATGTTGTCGATACCCAAATCCTTCATTTTAATCCATTCATATTCATTAAAATATACTAATATTTCCCCCGTTTTAAATAAATTATTGGCTATTGAATTTTCTCTAACTTTATTAATAACAATTTGCTTATTAGTTTTATCGATTTCATATTCAATACCGCATTTATCAATGATTAATTTTCGCATATATTCAATTACATCAGCAATTAATTTTTTGTTTTTTTGTTTTAATTCATTATAAATATCTGCATTCGGTTCCTGGCGATCATCACAATAGTAAAATTTAATATCAAAAGTCGAATTTTCTTCTACTTTTAAAAAGGCGTCAACTTGAAAAATATTTTTTTTTTCATTAAATTTTATATCCCAATCTTTTTTTATATCCAAATTTTTTTCTTCAAACATAAATGAAATTTTATTATTCATATTATTAGCATTTGTTATTTTTATTGTTGATTTTTGAGTTTTGCCTGAATATAATAAATTAGCACCAGCTGCAGCATACCAATAAATAGCCGATTTAGCATCATATCCAATAC
>JAGOBX010000525.1 GCA_017999075.1 Candidatus Babelota bacterium
CCCTTCGTTCCACATCCCTATTTTTATTTTGTTTATATCCATTTCAAATTCAGAAAGTTTAAATACATCGCCTTTATCAACTGATGCTTTAAACTTCATATACATTTTTTTCAGTTTTCCAAGTTTTTCTTTAGAATAAATATCTACATATTTAACTTTTATTTCTGCTCCCTCAAAAATATCTATTACAAGTTTTACTCTGTTTTTTTTATCATTGTTTTTCACATAATTCGAAGTTACCTGAGCATAATAATATCCTTCTGAAACCAGATAACTTTTTATTTTTTCAGTGATTTTTTTTGTTCTGAAATCAGTTGCAAAATCTCCTTTATTATAATCAACCATATCCTTTATTTTATCTATGATTTCAGTATCGTCTTTGTTGGATTTGACATTATTTAACCCAGTTATCTCATAGGAATCAAATATCGGCCATTCTTCAAGATATAGATAAATCACTTCAGTATCTTTCTCTTCAATTTTAAAATTTACATTTTTAAAATTATTAGTCGCATATAAAATTTTTGTGGATTTATCAATAAGTTCATAAAATTTGTTAATTTCATATTTTTCTTCTTTTAAAACTATGTTTTCACGGATTTCAAATTCAGTTATCAGATTATTCCCGGTTATTTTGATGTCTTTTATGTTAATGTATCTGTCTGATTCTGCATATAATTTGTAATTGAATATAGAGAATATTGTTATTATCAAAATTAAATAGATATATATTTTTTTCATTTTTTTCTCAATAAATTTATAATATTTTTATAAAAATTGCCGAAAATGTAACTTGTTGTCCGTATAAAATTACAAATTTATATACAGAATCTACTCCTCACGATACAAATCATTTTATTATAGCAAAAAAAAAATTGCATGTCAATAAATTTTAATAAAATTTAAAATATATTATAATCATTTGTTAATTGTCTTGTCTGTAAGTTTTTAGATTATTTCATAACAAAATCATTATGACGTGATGCTAATTCGATTTTTGATTCAGGATAATCTGTTCTGAAATGAGCACCCCTGCTTTCCTCTCTTAACAAAGCAGCTTTAACAATTATTTCTCCTACAATTATTTTATTCTGCAATTCAAACCCGGAAACGTTTTGAAATGATCTGGCAAACAAATATGTTTTCCATTTTTCTATTGTTTTTAATGCTTCAGATAAAATTTCTTTATCACGAAAAATCCCGATATTTCGCCACATAAGACTTTTTATAGAATTTTTAGCATCTGCTATATTGAAATTATCAAAAAATTTTGTTTGCCCTGCCCCAAATTCAATACTATTAAATGTTAATTTGTTTTTGTGCAAATTCTTGTTTAAAGCATATTTCCCTGCCCTGTATCCGAAAACTAATCCTTCAAGAAGTGAATTGCTTGCTAGCCTGTTCGCACCATGTACTCCTGAACATGCGCATTCCCCGCATGCATACAACCCTTCCACGTTTGTTTCTCCAAACTCGTTTGTTTTTATCCCTCCCATAAAATAATGTTCTGCCGGTCTTACCGGAATATAATCTTTTTTTATGTCAATTCCGTATAACATACACATTTGAAGAATATTAGGAAAACGCGTTTCTATTAGTTTGGCCGGCAAATGAGTTAAATCGAGATGAACATTAGAAGTATTCGTTTCAATCATTTCGTATGAAATTGAACGGCTCACTATATCCCGGGCAGCAAGTTCTCCGTCTTTATGATATTTAAACATAAACCGTTCTTTTTTTTTGTTTATCAGATATGCACCTTCGCCTCTTACTGATTCGGATATTAAAAAACGGGGAGCTCCTGCTAAATAAAAAGTAGTTGGATGAAATTGAACAAACTCCATATCAGTCAAAACAGCTCCGCTTCTATATGCCATTGCTATTGTATCTCCGGTAATCTCTCCGGGATTCGTGGTTTCTCTGTAAATTTGACCTATTCCGCCTCCAGCTAATATTATTCTTTCCGCTAAAATAAATATTTCCTGGCCTGTGTTAAGATCATATGCAGTACATCCGCAGCATCTATTATTTATTACTATCAGATCAATCGCAAAAAGCTGTTCCTTAACAAAAATATTTTCATGCAGCCTTATTTTTTTTATCAAAGAATATTCTATCTCTCTCCCGGTTGCATCACCGCTGCAATGAATTATCCTATTGTTCGAATGAGCCGCTTCTTTTGTAAGATGTATTTTTCCTGTTTCTGTCCTGTCAAATTTAACTCCCCATTCTATCAATTGGTTTATCCGTTTTTTCCCTTCTTTTACAAGAATTTCAACAGATGGTTTTACACATATTCCGGCGCCAGCATTTAATGTATCATTTATATGATTTTCAAAAGTGTCTTCATCACTCATAACAACAGATATCCCGCCCTGTGCCAACGGGGTACTGCCGGAATTAAGTTTTGTTTTTGAAATTATTGTAACACGCGCATTTTCTTCTCCTGCACTAATCGCAGACATAAGCCCTGCTATACCGCTGCCTATTACAAGTATATCAGTTTCATATCTCAATAAATCGTTTAATTTATAATTTTTTAATAATAGCATATTTCAAATTATATTTAACAATATCAATAAAACAAGTTAAAAAAATAAAAATATTATTGACAATTTTTTTTATATTATTATATTTAATTTCAAAAAATTGCCCCGTAGTGTAACGGTAGCACACCGGACTCTGACTCCGCTTGTTAAGGTTCAAATCCTTACGGGGCATCCAACAATATTTTTTCTAACCTAATTGATATTCAAGGCTTTAATATGGTGATTTTTCGGTATGTCCGTAGTCTGTCCAAAAACAGCAAAAGGACTATAAAGGACTATTGCGGACAGTAAAATCGGAAAATAATCGGAAAATTTTTATAAAGCAAAAAGTTATTGATATAACAAATTCCAAGAAATTGAAAAATATTT
>JAGOBX010000043.1 GCA_017999075.1 Candidatus Babelota bacterium
TGATTATATGCATCCATGGATTTATCAAAAATCATGTTTAAATATTAATTCTGAATTTAATACAGGCGATTTTGTTTTTGTGTCCTATAAAAACAAAATCAATGCAGCAGGTTTTTTAGATAAAAATTCATTATACGCGCTAAAAATTTTTGAATTTAATGTTGAACCGGAAAAGTTTGATGTTAAAGCCTGTTTAAAAAATAAAATTTTGAAGGCCGTTTCTTATCGAAACAGCATTGGTTATAATAAAGTGTGCAGAATAGTTCACGGTGAAGCGGATGGTATTCCCGGTTTGTTTATTGAACGATATGAAAATCTTATAGTAATACAGTATTCTTTTAAAGGAATATATAATTTTAGTAATTTAATAACGGAAATTATAATTGAATTATTTGATGATATTTCAATTTTTATAATTTCTCCAGACAATGAAAAAAAAATAATTTATGGAAACATAAAATTACCTGTAAAAATCGAGATAGACAATGTTAAGTTTTATATAAATCCTGATGGGCAAAAAACAGGATTTTATCTTGATCAGAGAATTAACAGAATTAATCTGTCTAATTATGTAAGAAAGGGTATGCGGATTCTTGATTCTTTTGCTTATACAGGAGGTTTTGCTTTATACTGTATGCGCCGGGGTGCAGTAGCGGATATCATAGAATATAATAAACGCTATGTCGATCAGTTTGAGCAGAATTGCGAATTAAACGGGTTTATGCAATCTCAATACAAATGTTATATAGGAAGAACAGAAGAAATTTTTAAACGGCTGGATTCAAAGTACGATATTATATTTATAGATCCTCCTGGTTTGGTTTCAAAATCGAATCAAAAAAATAATGCTTTAAAATATATTTATAATCTTTTTATTGATGCAATAAGTTTATTGAATTCCGAAGGGATTATTTCATTAAGCGTATGTTCAAATATTTTAACCGATGATTCTTTAAACAGAACCATTATGAATGCTTGCGCTGCAAAAAAAGAGCGTTTTAGAATAATATATGAAAATCGTTCTTCTTCTGATCACCCGGTATTGCTAAATTTTCCTGAAGGCGATTACCTCAGATGTTTGGCATTTCAAAAAGTATAATTTTGAAAATGTTATTTAATCCTTAATTTTTTTTTAAATTTTATTCCTGATTCAGTTATTGCAAGTCCGCCTTCAGATGTTTCTTTATAAATTACAGGCATGTTGTCAGCAATCTCTTTCACCACATTGACAACTTCGTCAAACGGAATAACGCTTACAATTCCTGATATGGACAATTGAGCAGCCACTAATGATTCTATAGCTTTGAATCCGTTTCGTTTAACACATGGAACTTCAACAAGTCCTGCTACAGGATCGCAGGTTAATCCAAGATTATTTTTTAAAGATAACGCGGCAGCATTAAAAATTTGATTGATATTTCCTTTTAATAAAAATACTATTGCTCCGGATGCCATAGCAGAAGCTATACCGCATTCAACCATACATCCTCCAGCAGCTCCTGATATAGAAGTCTTTGACGCTGCTATTCTTCCGATTTCTCCTGCAACAAGCAAAGAATCTACTATTAATTCAATATTGAATTTATATTTTTTTGATAAAGGAATTAAAACGCCAGGCAGTATTCCGCATGAACCCGCAGTAGGACATGCAACTATTTTGCCCATGCTGCAGTTATATTCAGCAACTGCTATAGAAGAATATAATATTTCATATTCTAAAGAGTTCAATAATCTGAATTTATTTTTAACTAATTTTTTTGATTCATTGTCAAGACAAACTGTATCAAGATTTTTTCGGAGACCGTTATTTATTGATTCACGCATTGTTTTTATGTATTTTTTTAGTTTTAATCTTATTTGATTTTTTTTAACGCCAAATAATTTAGATTCCCGTTCAACTATAAAATCAGGCAAATTAAAATTATATTTTTTTATAATTTTAATTAATTCGGAGCATGAACTGTAATTGTATTTATTCATATTATTTTTATTCACCATATTTCATGAATCTTATGAATTACTCTTGCTCTTAAAACATCGTTAAGCATCATGATATTTTTTTTGATTTTTGGTTCAATGAAATTATCGAATGTGATGACAGTTTTGATATCTTCTATTTTATTATGACGGACAGAATTTATTGAAACAATATTCAGTTTGTAATCTGATAAAATTTTAAGTATTTCAGATAATATGCCTATTCTGTCTTTATGAGTAACTATAAGTGTTTCATTATCTCCTGTAATATTGACTTCAAATCCGTCTATCTCCTGTATTAAAATTAATCCTCCCCCTAACGAAACCCCTACTACTTCTATTGACAATTTTTCAGAGCACATATTTATTATTGCAGTATTTGGAAGGTAATTGTTAGGTTTGTAAATTTTTTCGATACAATATTTTATTTTTTTTTCTTTAAAAATTTTTTCTGCTGTTTTTATCCGTTTATCTGATTTTGAAAGACCTATGAGTCCTGCTAAAAGAGCTTTATGAGTTCCGTGTCCAACACCTGTTTCAGCGAAAGAATTAAATAAGCTTATTTTAACACTTAATAATTCTCCGTTTAGAATGCTTCTGCAAGCCAGTCCTATTCGAACTGCTCCGGCAGTGTGCGATGATGAAGGGCCAATCATTTCAGGACCTATTATATCAAGAATGCTGTCAAATCTGAAATTAGACATAACTTATAAATAAAGATAAACATTTTGAAGATATACATCCGGCATCAATAAGATTATTTGATTTATATAAAGCATTTATCAATATATCGTTAAAATTTCCTGTGATAACATTTCCGGCATATAAATCTTTTCTATGAAAACAAGGAAATACATTTCCGAAAACATCTATAACTGCAGCTGCACTTCCCATAAAACAACTTATACCTTTTATATCATTTTTTTCATAATAATCCTGAATCAGTTGAACATAACTATATGTATTGTTTTCGATCATCCAGTCTGATAATTGTTCTTTGATATTTTTCCAGAATTTTTTATCAATCTCGGATAAAGAGTATTTTTTGAAAACTGCGGGTAAGTTTTCGTCAATATGCAGCGGCTGTATAATAAAATGTTTGTTTTCTGATTTGCTGACTTTTTTATATACATCATAAATTCGTGTATGATTTTTCGAAGATAACAAAAATGTTGAAGTTACCGTTCCGAAAATTTTTTTTACTGTTTCTGTTTTATCATAATAAAAATTTAATAAATTATTGAAATCTTCCGAGTCGGAATCAATAAGTTTTGAAAGAGAAACAGTTACTGCGTTTAGACCTGAATTCTTTAAATTTGTCATAGATTCTTCGGTAATCAATTCAGCATTTGTAAGCAATAAAGTTGAAATACCATTTTTATAAGCTTCTGAAACTATAGCATTAATATTATTATTCAGTAGAGGTTCGCCTCCTGTCAATATGATATTGTTAATAGCTGCTTTTTTCATTTTTGAAATCAGTTCTATATATTGGGATAAACTTAATTCTTGAGTTCTGCTGTGCAAATTAATTTTGTTTAAATTATTTAAACAATAAAAACAGTTATTATTACATTCATTAGTCAGCATTAAAAAAATATTGTTCAAATTTAATCTCCGGTATAAATTAATAAAATTATATCAGCCTTTTTTTTTTCAGAAAAATCAGGGTTAAAAAGTAAAATAATCCTATCAGAACCGAGTAATATAAAAAAGTATATCCGAAATATTTTAATTTATCCGGCTCAATAATGTAGCTAAGATATATATTTCCCTTGAACTTTTCATAAGGAGATAGTGAAGGAACGCAGTAATATATCATAAACAATATTTGTTCTAATATTTTGTAAAACTGTTTATATATTCCTGAACTGATTTTAAGTCCTGCATTTGAAGAAAGACACAAATGATAGAAAGTAGATTCATTTAACGATAGTCCGAGAATTAGCGCGATGGCCGGATGAAATAAAACTGAAAGGAAAGTAAATAAAGCGAACAATACGAAAGATAAATAAAATTTTTCAAATAAAACAAGTATCATTCCTTTTTGTATTGGTATTGACCAAAATAAAGACAATCCTAATATTGAAATTAGTATAACGGAATAAAAGAATATAATAAAAATTAATCCTGAAATTAATATTGATAGAGTCCATATTTCTGCTGAACATGGTTTGGTTATTATCATCTTTACCGAACGGTTTTTTATATGTGAAGATAATGTTATAAGGGCAAGTATAACTGTTATCGCATAACATGAACTTGTTAATTGTGAAAATATATTTTGAATAATATCGAATTTTTTGGTTGCAGAAAAAAACATTATTGAGGGAATTGCCGATAAAGCTACAATCCCTCCTAAAACCAGAATGAAAAGCATGAGCAGTTTGTTTCTGCGAAAATATATTAAAGTAGCTTTAACATTTGCAATAATTTGATTTTTCATGTTTTTAGTTTAATATAATTATTTACCTTTTAAAATATTGAAAAAAGCATCTTCAAGGGAAATTTTTTTCATAGAACAGTTTATAAGTATACTGTTTGTTTCAATTATAAATTTAAAAAAATTATTGATATGATAGATATTGACTTCGCATTTGAGAATATCATTTTCCTGATTCAATATTTTTACAAAATCAGGAATTCTAATTGTCGAATCAGATAATTTTAATTCAATATTATAGTGCTCTTTATCTGTTCTCATCAAATTTGAAAGTTCATCCTGCACAATTAATTTTCCTTTGTTTATTATAGCTACTCGGTTGCAGACAGTTTCAATTTCTGATAACATATGGGAATTAATGACAAATGAAACTCCGTTTTTATTCATATCAAGTATTATGTCGCGGAATTCTTTTACCATAATAGGATCAAGTCCGCGTGTTGGTTCGTCTAAAAATACAATTTCCACATTTTTTACAAGACAGCACGCTATTCCAAGCTTCTGTTTCATTCCTTTAGAACATTTTGATAATTGTAAATCACGGTGTTCATATAACCCTATTCGTTTAAGAATTGAAGAAAAATTTTCTTTTTTAACGCCTGTCATATATAATGAGGCATAATATTTCAACGCTTCCTCTACAGTAAGATATAAATGATAATGAGGTTCTTCAGGAATATAAGCGATTTTATCAAATAAAATTGAGCCTGGTTCAGGATGATTTCCGAAAATTTTAATGATTCCTTTATTCGGTTTTATTAAACCCAGAAAACAATACATGGCAGTTGATTTTCCGGCACCATTAGGGCCGAGCAATCCAAAAATATCGCCGCGGTTGATTTTAATGTTGAAACCGTCAAGTGCGTGTATTTTTTTTTTAAATAAATTTTTTTTAAATAAAACCGTTACATTATCTGCAGTTATCATAATGTTATTTTTTTATTGAATTTAATTGAGTTTCTACTAAATTATCAAAAGTAACATCAGCGTTGCTGATTGCTCCAATTTCATACATTTTTATTTTTTTATCCAATCCTATAACTATTGTAGTAGGATAGGACTCTACATTATATTTTTTCATTATGCTTCCGTCATTATCCATTCCAACTATGAATTTTACTTTGTTTTCCGTAACAAAACTCAACACTTGTTCTAATTTATCTCCTGCGTCTATACCTATTATAATACAATCTTTATTTTTAATTTTGTCGAAATACCTGTTTAATTCGGGGATTTCCATTTTACATGGTTGGCACCATACGGCAAAAAAATTTATTATTATTATTTTTTTGCCGAGATAATCTGATAATTTTAGTTTTGTTCCATTTATCAAATCAAGTTCGAAATCAGCTGGTTCTTTACCGAGTAATTTGGTTGAATGATGAACAAAATTGGTCATTTGTTCGACCTCTTCCTGTGTTGGTTGATTTTTTATTAGATAATGAAACAGCAGCATTATAATAACTAATGATAGGGTTATAATAAGTAAAGTATGATTTTTCATTTTATCAGATATTCTGATTGGGATCAGTTGATTTTATATAATTTAAAATTTCTTTAGCGACATCCGAATATGCAACTACTTTATCATAATCAAAAGAAACGTTATTTAAATATTGCAAAATAATTGAATCTCCTGCAACTGCATACGGCATTATTCCTGAAAAGAAAAATCCTAATTTTTCAAGTTCGGGTTCAACAAAATATGTGATTGGATTATCGAGACTTAAAAATAATGTTATAGACGCAACCTGTTTAAGACATAAATCACGAAGAATAAATTTTATTTCTTTTAATATTTCCGAACCATATTTTTTTACAAATATTTCAGCGCTTCCTTCTGCGGAATGTAAAGAAATGTCGATTACAGATTTATCTTGAGAAAATTTTAATAAACTGCTGTCAGGATTTTTAAAAATATGTTCTGCTCCAAGGTTTTTATAAAGTTTGTCTGCTATATTTTTATGTTTTTCAGGAACATATAGAGTTAATTGTTCGGGTTTTCCAATATATTTATAATTTAACACTACGCTTATACGCTGAGATGTGTCTCCATCAATACCTTTGAAATGCCATGTGGCTGGACTTGTGGCAAGTTCTATGCCGCAATCATTAATGCCGTATTTAATCATTGTTTTTTGAGTATAAGGATGATTTGCTACGGAATAAGCATAAATTCCTTTAAGTTTATATTTTTTTTCAACATTGAATAAAAAATCATTCAATCTTGTAAAACATCCTTGTCCGCGGTATTCCGGATTTACAAATACAAAAGTGAGTTCGGCTATTTCCGCTCCTATTTCCGGATAATAATATGCGGCATGTCCCATAAAAATATTATCTTTTGTAATAGCTACAGCAGAGATTAGCTGATGGCTATTGTTTAATTCTACAAGTTTGTCTGGATAATAGATATGATCATCGAAAAAAGTGTATCCGTGAGAAATATAAGCGCCTTTAGAAACCTCAATAGCTTCTTCAGGTTTCATCAATCTAACATCATACGGAATTTTTTCAGTGATTATTTTAGGTCCTTTTGTAGGTTCTGGAGATTTGGGCTGAAGTTCTGATTCTGAAAAATATTCAGTGATATTTTTTTTAGGCAGATATTTTATAATACATGTTTCTTTTCCGTCAAGACCGAGATTATGAAATGAAACTTCATCCATAATTTCTTTCATCAAGTATACTCCCAATCCGGATGAACTTTTATTATTTTCAGATGAAATTGAAGATGGATCATATTTGGGAAGTTTTTCCGGATCAAAAGGAATTCCTTTTTCTTTTACAGTAATTTTTATTCCAAGCGGTATTTTCTCACATATTATATCGAATTCGCTTTGTTCTCCCTCGGCAAACGCATGCTGAATAACATTAACAACAGCTTCTTCGACTCCAAGCTGAATCTGATATAATGATTTGCCCGTGAATCCTATTTTTTTTGACATTTCATTAATTGCAGATTGTATGATTTCAAGATATTTAATGTTATTTGGAACAGTTAATTTGAAAAAATCCGATGAAAATTTGTTCATGATGTATCTCCTGGATATTAAGTTGAATTTTATATTTCTATAAGCATTGAATCATAAGCTTGAGATATTTTTAAATTATTGTTTTTTATAAAATGCTGAGCATATTTTTTTGTGTCTCCCAAAATTTTATCAAGTTCAAAATCCTCGCGTGAAGGTTCAGAATGAAACATTACAAGATGTTTAGTGTTAGATAATGATGCGAATTCTACAGCCAGAAAATTACTTGAGTGCCCCCAATCGCATTTAATATATTCTGAATCAACCAAAGTATATTGCGCGTCAAATATCATTAAATCTGAATTTCTGAAAAATTCAATGAATTCCGATCCGATAACTTCTTCTTTATGTTCAGCATCAGTAGAGTAAACAATTTTTTTGCCATTTTTAATAAAAGAATATCCGTATGATTTTCCAGGATGGTTTTGTTCAATTATGCTTATTTCATACCCGGATATATTGTATTTTTCTTTATTGGACAATTGAATGAATTTTTTTTCTGCTGCCATCATTTTTAGGCTTATTGGAAAAAACGGTTGAGACTGCTGTGTTTCAAAATTTTTTTCCAATTCATTATGGACTCCATAAATTATTATTTTGTTGCCTGGAATATATGCTGGTGTAAAAAAAGGAAAACCGTGAATATGATCCCAATGGGTATGAGAAATAAAAATATGAAATGTTTTATTTATTTTAATATTTGTATTTTTCATTATATAATTTCCGAAATCACGCAATCCTGTGCCTGCGTCTAATATTATATAATTTTCTTTATTCCCATCGTCAATTTGAACACATGAAGTGTTTGTTCCGTAAGCTTTAGATACAGAAAATTGGGCAGTGCTGATAATATTTTTTAAATCTGAATAGGTGATACTTTTTTTTTCAGACAATAACTCCAATATTTTATTGAGTTTCATTTCAATTTGATTTGATGTTATTGAAGCGGGTAATGAACCGCGTGTTCCCCAAAATTTTACTTCCATAGTTTGCTAATTATATAACAAAAATTTAAATCGTCAAATATAATTTGATTTTAAAAATCTTGACAAGTTTGATAATAAAAATATACTTCTCTTTCATATTAATAATGGAATAAAGATGTTATTTTTTTGTTATGATACCATATCTGAATTTATAAACAATTAAAAAAATAAAGGAAAAAATAAATTGAAAAAATTGAAAGTGCTGTTTTATGTTTATGATTTTGATGATGAACCTATAGGACTATTATATATATCAGGTATGATGAAATCGGTTGGAGCAAGCGTTGACATTGTTCTTACTAAATATGAGAATTATATTGAAAAAACCAAATCATTTAAACCGGATATAGCCGCATTTACTGTAACAACAGGATTTGATAATTATTATATTGGAATTGCTGAAACTGTTAAAAAAGTTGATAAAAATATTATTACAATTTTCGGCGGGCCTCATTGCACATTTTTTCCGGAATTTATAGAAAACCAGAGTAGCGATATTGTATTCAGAGGAGAATCTGAATTAGCAGTATGTGATTTTTTAAAAATTTTTTCTGAAAGCGGAGATTATTCGGAAATAAAAAATATTATTTGCAAAAAGAATGGAAAAACAATAATAAACGAGCTTAGAAATCTTGTTCAAGACATAGACGATTTGCCTCAACCTGACAGGGCTCTTCTTTCTAAATATAAATTTTACAGGGAAGGTTCTAAAAAAGATTTTATAACAGGACGAGGATGTCCTTTCAATTGTTCATATTGCTTCAATCACGCTTTTAACAAAATGTATAAGGGTAAAGGTAAAATAATAAGAAAACACAGCGTTGATTATGTTTTAACTCAAATAAGGGAATTAAAAAAAATCGCAAATGTAAACTTTATACAATTTGTTGATGATATTTTTATAATATATGAAGATTGGCTAAGAGAATTTTCTGAAAAATATGCTGCTGAATTTGATATGCCGTTTAATTGTAATATAAGAGTTGATTATGTTACTGAAAAAACAATTTCGCTGTTAAAAAAATCAGGATGTCATTCTGTTTCAATGGGAATTGAATCCGGTGACGAATATGTTAGAAATAATATTTTGAAACGCAATTTGAAAGACAAAGAGATAATTGATGCGTGTAAAATAATAAAATCAGCAGGATTAAAACTTGCCACTCAAAATATTGTAGGCATTCCCGGGGGAAGCCTCGAAAATGATTTTAAAACAATGAGACTTAATTATAAATGCAGGTCGGATTATGCATGGTGTACATTATATCAGCCCTATCCTGGAGTAGAATTAACGGAGTATGCAATAAAAATAGGGGTATTTGATGGAAATAGAAAAAATATTTCTGCAAGTTTTCACAATGACAGCATTTTGAATATTCAAAATAAAATAGAAGTTATTAATTTGCATAAACTTTTCGGAATAGGCGCAGAATATTGTAAACTTGAATGGTTTATAAAAATTTTAATAAAATTAAGGTTAACATGGTTTTATTCAATAATAAGAAAAATATGGAATGCATATTGCTATAAATTTAGAATCGCTAGAAAAATTTCCATGAAGGAAATTTTTTGGAAAGCACTATTGAAAAAAATTTAAATTCTCTAAAATTCGAAATATGGAATTTAACAGCGGAAATTTTAGCCAGGCTTTTTATTTACCAATATTTTTTGTTTTATTAGCATTATGGTACTACAGGAAATCCTCTAAAAAGTTATATTTATTAGTCAAATCAAACAATATTATATTTGATAAAATGTTTGGAAATTTGTCCATGAAAAAAGCGCGTTTGAAAATATACGCTCTTTCTTTGACAATGGTTTTAATAACAATATCTATAATGCGGCCGGTTTCAGGCTTAAAACAAAGTATGATATCGCAGAAGTCATCGGATATAATTTTTTTAATTGATGTTTCAAATAGTATGGCCGCTACAGATATTAAACCGTCAAGGATTGATTATTTAAAATTTTTTGTAAAAAAATTTATTGAAATGTTTTATATAACAGACCGGTCAGGAATTGTTATTTTTGCAGGATCGCCGTTTGTATTATGTCCCTTGACAAACGATTATACCGCGTTTTCAGAGCTTCTTGATTCTGCGGATATTTCATCAAATTCTGTTCAAGGTACCAATTTTAAATCAGCATTATATGCATCTGCTGATTTACTTTATGGTTTATCGCATTTTTATAATACTAATAAAATGATTTTACTTTTGACTGATGGTGAAGATTTTAGTTCGGAAGCGTTATCAACAGTGGAAATATTGAAAAAAAAATTTAGTGATTTAAAAATTTACTGTATTGGAGTCGGCTCCCAAAAAGGATCAAAGATACTTATGAAAACAGGCGCTGTTTTGAAAGATAATTTTAATAAGGAGGTTATAACTAAGTATAACGAAAATCTTTTAAAAAATATTTCTTTATTGACAGGTTCAAAATATTATTACTTAAATGAAAATACATTTGATTTTGTATTTAAAGATTTAAGTTCTGAGTTAAAAAATATAAACACCTCCTCTAAAGTTATAATAAAATATGCTGAAAAAGAATATTATAAAATATTTTTGATTTTTGCAATAGTGCTGATCTTAATAGAGACTTTTATCTCTATTTCAAATCCTTGTTTGGATAAAGGAATAGAATGATGAACTTGAAAAATATTTTATTTCTTTTAATGCTTGCAATTATAATTAATTTTAAGATATTTGACGAAGAATATGAAAATATAAAGAAAGGATATGATTATTTTAGAAAATCTGATTTTAAGCAATCTGCTAAATATTTTGAAAATATTTTTTTTATTAATCCTGAAAATGCGTTGAATCCTTATAATTTAGCGTTGGTTCAAATGAAATTGAATAATTATAAAAATGCAGTTTCAAGTTTTAAATTATCAGCTTCATATAATAAAAATGATAAAAATTTATTGATAAAAACTTATTATAATATTGCTGATTCAATGATGAAAATTAAAAATTATCAGGAAGCTATAATTTACTATAAAAAATGTTTGAAATTAAATCCGGATTTTTTTAATGCCAAATACAATTTGAAGACAGCTATAATGTTGAATCAAGATTCGGTTAAAACTTCCATTGATAAAAATTCGGATTATAATAAATCTAAAAATAAAAAAGATAATACAAACAGTATCAATAATGATGCGGGAAAACAAAACAACAAACAAAATGCAAATAATGAAATTCCGTATTCTCTTCCTATAATATCTAAGGAAAATGCAGACAATATATTTCGTTCAGCTGTTGACATGAATCGAGCCGGCAAGTATAAACAACCAGGAGTTGTTAGCAGTGATTTCAAGGGAATATCCTGGTGATTATATATGCTTAATAATATATATATTGCCGTAATAATTATTTTTTTTAATATTTTTCCTGCTTTTTCAGAACCTGAATTTACGCCGCTGTTAAATAAATCGGAAATATTTTTTAATGAAGAAGTAATTTATTCAATACAAATAAAAGGAGAAAATCTGCCCGACTTCACAATTCGCCAAATTCCTGATTTTATTATTGTTGATCAAAAAACAGAATATGCCGGAAATTCATATTTTGAAACAATAATTGATGGAAAACTTATACAGTCAATTAATTCAAATAGAGCAAAAATATTATATTTTACCTTGAAACCGTTAAAAACCGGAAATATAAAAATAGGGCCATTTAACGCCTTGATAGATTCGCAGCCATATATTATTCCCCCTGTAAAGTTATTGGTGAAAAAAAAAGAAAATTCCTTTTCTGAAAAAATTGTATCTGCTGAATACAATTCGGGAAGACAGGTTTTTATTGAAACTTCAGTATCTTCTATTTTAAAAAAAAAACAAGAACGTAAAGAAAATCCTGATTTTAATTCTTTTTTTTATATCAATGAACCTATAATAGTAGAATATAATTTATATTCAAAGGTAAATATTAAATTTTTGGATAATCCTGAAATACCGATTTACAAAGGGTTTCAAACTGAAAATGATTTTGAATTTCAATCAAGTTTTATAAAAAATAAAGATAAGTATAAACTATATTCTATTAGAAGAATTATTTATCCTTTAATAGCTGGAGAGTTGGTTGTTCCTGGGATAAAAATAAATATGCTGTCTAATTACGATCCTTATTTTAATACAGGGAGAAATATTAAAATCAAATCTGAAGATAAAAAAATATATGTAAGAAAAATTGAAACAAATGATCTTGATTTTACAAGAATTGTTGCTGATTCGATTAGCCTTTCTTATTTTTTTGATACTGATAAAATTCTTGTGCACCAACCTTTTACGCTGATATTAAAATTGGACGGAAGGTTTAATTTACGTGTTCCTGTGCCGATGAAATTGAAATTAAGTGATGGATTAAGAGTTTTTAATCAAACTGATTCAAATTCGATATCGTGCGATTCATACGGATTATATGGTTCAAAAATTTATAAATATATTTTAATTTCTGAAAATTCAGGAACAGAAACAGCTTCAATTTCATCAATTTCTTTTTATTCTGATAAATCTAAAAAAATTGAAAAATTGGACTGCCAGATTGTCATTTACGTAGATTCAGATCAAATAAATTTACCAGGTGCAGATAAAAGTAATTTTATTTCTTATTACTCTTATCACAAGAAAAAAAGTGCACCGATGTATAAAAAAAATTCGGATATTATTGATAAACTTTTTGTATTTTTTATAGTGATTTTGTCTAGCATAACATTAATATTTTTTATTAATAAAAAAAAATGCAATAAAATGGCAATTAACAAAAAAACAGTTTTTGATAAATTTGATTTGAAAAACATATCTGAAACAATTGAACCGAAAATTTTTTATGAAAGGATATACGATTCATTGGTTTATATATATCTGCTAAATTTAAAATCAATTTTGCAGCTAATCCTGATTAATTGACGGTATTTGAGCTATTAAATAAAACAAGTATCACTATTGAAAAAACAGAAAAA
>JAGOBX010000526.1 GCA_017999075.1 Candidatus Babelota bacterium
TTCCTGTTCGGTTTTATAATTCATTTTTTAATTTCTCAATAAATCTTTAAATTTTTTTTCTAATTTTATTCTGGTTATCATCGAATAATCTTACAATATCCATTATATTTCTACAATCGCCGAATTATAATTTAAATTTAAATTTTTTAAATTATCATACTGACACATTTTTTTAAATTTTTCTTTTTCTGTTAATTTTTGTTTTTTGTAATTTGAATTTTTAAAATATTCTCTTCTTTTTTCTAAAAGTTCTTCGGTTTCATCAAACATAATAATAATACTCCTAAAATTTTTATAAAAAGCGACGGGGGATTAACTGCAAAATCCGCACCGCCGCCGATAAGCTAATTAAAATTCGTCTTCATATAATTTATTTATATCTTTATGTTTTAATAATTTAATAGCGGAATAATCAAAAGTCAAACATTTTTTTTCAAGACAAAATTTATGCTGATAACATTTTTGTCTAAGCGGATTTTTATAAAAATTCAAATCCAATTTATCACGTTTAGGACAAAAAAACAAATCTTTTTTTATTGGTCTTTTAAGTTTTCTACTTAATTTTTTTAATTTGAAAATTTTTGTTTGATTCCCTCTTTTATATTGGCAGCCGCAAGATAAATTTGTTTTTCGCTTTATAGCTATTCTAATATCCTGCGAACTTTTGTCAAAGATATTTCCACATTGACATTGTAAAACATAAACAAAACAACCAAACTTATTTTTACCTTTTAATTTTATTATAATTGATTTCCCGATTTGCATACCTTCTTTTATTTCAAATTTTCGAGCCGGCATATTAAATATTCAACCTCCTTACAAAATAATATTTAGTTCATTATCAGTATTATAAAAAGAATAATACTCCTTATAATATCCCAACATAACACTTCCCGTTGCTCCGTTCCGGTGCTTCCCAATGATTATTTCTGAATATCTTTTGTTTTCTATATTATCACAATTTCTAATTTTTAAATTAGCTTCTCCAAAATAATAATTTTCGTGAAAAGGGAATAAGACTAAATCAGCGTCTTGTTCGATGTTTCCTGAATCTCGCAAATCAGAAAGTTGGGGTCTTTTATCCGCTCTTTTTTCAACATCCCGCGATAAATGAACTAAAACTACTACAGGGACATCTAATTCTTTCGCAAGCTGTTTTAATAATCGTGTTATTTCGCCGATAATATCATTTTTATTTGCAAATTTATTTTTTGATTTATAAATTATAAAACTCAATAAATCAATTACAATTAAATTTATATTGTCTTGAACTTTATGTTTTTTCGATATTGCAAAAATATTTTCTATTGTCAATCCCGCAGAATCATTAATTAAAATATTATCATTATCAAAATTTTCTGCCGAATTTATTATTGTTCGCCATTCTGTTTCGCTAAATTCACAATCTCTAAATTTGTCAGAATTTATTTTGGATTTTAAAATTATAAAGCGATTAAGTATTTGCTCTTTTGACATTTCCAACGAAAAAAATAATGATTTTGTATTTTGTAATTTTGCCGAATTGTTTATTATATTTAGTGCGAACGCTGTTTTGCCCATTGCAGGTCTTCCAGCGATAAAAATCAAGTCTTTCTTTTGTAAGCCGCCTGTTATTGCGTCTAATTTTTCAAAGCCGGTTAAAACGCCTGTCATCGAGATTTCTTTTTTTGATATTTTTTCTATTTTATTTAAATATGCCGGTAATAAATTTTTTAATAAGATTGTTTCATTTTTTTTGACATCGAGCAAAGATAAAATTTCCGATTGCGAATTATTTATTAATTCTTCAACATTTATATCATCTTCTAAAGTTTTTTCATTTATTTCTTTTGTTAAAACATATAATTTTTTCAAATAGTATTTTTCTTTTACTATTTTTATATATGCTTTTATGTTGCTATACGATACCACTTTATCAATAATTTCAGAAATATAAACAACGTTAAATTTATTGTCTTTTATTTTAATTAAATTTATAAGTGTCGTAGCGTCTATTTTTATATTTTTCATATATAGCTCAATCATACAGCTATATATAAATCTGTTTGTAGCGTTATAAAAATAAATTTCGGATTCCAATTCCTGAACTGCTATATTTATATTTGACTCTTTAATTAGAATCGAAGTTAAAATTGAAATTTCAGCTTCAGGCGAATAAAAATTATTTAAATTTAAGTTTTTAGATGTATTGGACATATTGCTCCGCCTCTCCCAAATTCTCTATTCCCATTTTTTTTAATCTCATTTTTATGTTTGAATTAATTAACAGCACCAGCCAGCGTTTGAAATTGTCTTTGTGATAATGAAAGCGTTTTACATAATCAAATTTTTTCAAATTTTTAAGAATTAATTCTCTTGATTTTTCTACTGATTTGGTTTTTTCATATTCCTCTTCTGCTTTATTTTCGTATAATAATTGACTTGCCATATCTTTTGGCTCATAATAATATTTTTCGTATTTTACGCCCTCTACGGTTATCCATTTGTCTAATTTTACGCCTGATACCTCTATCTGTTCGTTTTCTTCTTGTTTTTGAGTTTTATTTTTAAAATTATCATCATCAAAATTTCCGGCTAATGCTTTTTTTATGTTTTCCGGATTATGCCAAAATTTATGAAAAACTTTTTTATTCTGTAAAAATTGTTTTGAATTATTTATAGCTTTTAATAATTCTGAAGTATCCCAGATTTCTTTTATCGCAGTAATTTGGTCTCTGATAAACACAGGCGGAATCAAAGGTAATGCCTGAAATTTAAAATTTTCAACAAAAATAGAATTCCAATCTTCGATAATAGAATCGAATTTTGAATTATTATTATTTAAAAAAACTTCATCATCGCTTATATCATGTGCGCGCGCACTATTAATAGCCTGATGCTTACTTTCTTTTCTTTTATTTACTTTATTTAC
>JAGOBX010000044.1 GCA_017999075.1 Candidatus Babelota bacterium
ACTAATAACTGCATTGATAATCATTTCTTCGATTTCCATTATTGCAGTATCATTTTTTGGAGCTAAACAATCATTATTTTATCTAACGGAAAATATGATGAACTATGTTTCCAAATCTGTAAGCGAAAAACTTACCAAGCATTTAGAATCAGCAGAAAAATTTTCGGTTTTAATTGAAAAAAATATTCTTGACAAAAAGATTAATCTTGAAAACGGTAATGAAATCAGTGAATTCTTAGCTGGTTTAATAGCAGTAAACAAAGATTTTACTTCAATAGATGTCGGATTCACTAACGGAAATAAATTCCAGGCTAAACGTATGGATGATAATTCTGTTTCCAGACGGTTAGTGTTCCGCCAAGAAAAAAATATTATTAATCAATGGATACACTCTAATCCGCAATATTATAATTCTCTTAAAAATTATGAGGAAAATCTTGAAACAGGATACGATCCGCGTAATCGGCCATGGTGGAAAACCGCAGTCCAAACCGGTAAAATGAGCTGGACAGATATTTATCCTTCAGGTTCAGGGTTGTATTTTTCACATGTTAATCCAATTTATAATGCTGACCGCTCTTTATTAGGCGTATCTGCTATTGATTTAAACATATTGGATATTTCATTTTTTCTAAATACTTTAAAAATCGGTAAATCCGGCATAGTATTTATTTTTAATGATAAATTTGAAATTGTAGCCATGCCCATGAAAAGTATAAGCGAACTTTCAAAAATACTTAATACTGTCGTCAGACCTAACGGTTGGAGGGATTACAGTTTAAAAAAACCTGAAGAAATAACCAATCCTCGTATACGCACAGCATTAATAAGTTTTCGTGATTCTTTCAAAAGTCAGAATTCACAATTTTTTTTCACTCAAGATGATGATCATCAAAAAAACATTGTTTCTTTTTCTTCTTTATCTGAACTCAAACTTAATATTTGCGTAGTTATTGCTGAAAACGATATTTTAGGTTATGTTAAAACCATTAATAAAATCACTCTGGCAATATCTTTTGTTTTATTGATTTTTTCTATTATAATTGCATTTTTTATTTCCCGCGCAATTGCACGTCCATTAACTGAACTTACTGCTGAAGTAGATAAAATAAAAAATCTCGATTTGGATTCCTCCTTAGTAATTAATACCCGCATCACTGAAGTAGCGCATATCCATTCATCTATCGAAAATATGAAAAAAGGATTAAAATCATTTAAAAAATATGTACCTGCAGATTTAGTTAAACAACTAATTAAAATGCAGAAAGAAGCGGTAATCGGCGGAGAAAACCGTTGTCTGACTTTATTTTTCAGCGATATTGCCGGATTCACTTCCATTTCAGAAAAACTTACTCCTGAACAATTGGTTGAAAAACTTGACATCTATTTTCAAGGATTAACTAAAACCATTCTTGAACATCAGGGAACTGTCGATAAATATATCGGCGATGCAATTATGGGATTCTGGGGCGCGCCTAATCATCTGAAAGATCATGCGCAGAAAGCCTGTATGGCCGCGGTACGCTGTATTGAATTTATAAACCATTTAAATGATAATTGGATACGGCAGAATCAAGATCCCTTAGTTACCCGAATCGGATTGCATACCGGCGAAGTTATTGTCGGTAATATGGGATATGACGAGCGCATGAATTATACAGTATTGGGAGACAGTGTTAACCTCGCCAGCAGACTTGAAGGATTAAATAAATATTACGGAACTTCCATAATCATAAGCGAAGTTACTTACCAGGCTGCAGGAAATTATATAGCTGCCAGAAAAATTGATGTGGTTGCAGTAAAAGGCAAAAGTCAAGGAGTAACAATATATGAACTTATCGGACTAACCTCAGATTTAGATAAATTTAAACTTAACGAAATTAGTGATTTCAATACGGCGTTTGAATTGTATCTAAACCGTAAATGGAAACACGCAGCGCAAATTTTTAATGATATTTATATTCGTTCTGATAAAAAAGATAAACCAGCAGAAATATTAATCGCACGTTGTAATCAATATTCAAATGAACCGCCGGATGAAAATTGGAATGGTATTTATATTTTTAAAACCAAATAGTTATTTTTTAATAATTTTATGTTTTTCCCTTTTATTTTTTTGGGTGTTTCACTTTTTATTTTCATATTAAAAAAAAATATATTAAATAATTTTAGATTTTTATTAACTTTCAGTTTTATTTATTTTTTTCTATCGGTAAATCTTTTTTCAGCAGTAATAACAATAGGCACTTTGAGCGGTTCGACTGATTATAATCCTTTTTATACTTATTATGATTATGTGTATGAAGCAAATCTTTATTCAAGTTCTGCAATAGGTCAGTCACTGGAAATAACCAGGATTGAATGGGCATCTCAAGGCACTAATACTCTTTCAAACATAAAAGTATATTTAAAAAACATTTCAACTTCTTCAGTGCCAGCGCAAAATTGGTCAACAATAACTTCAGGCGCAACACTTGTCTATAACGGTTCTATGTCAGCTACGGCTGGTGCCTGGAGCGGTGTTAACCTCACCACAACTTTTAATTACGATAACTCTTATAATCTTCTTGTATTGACAGAAATGATTTCAGGCAGCGGCGGCGGCAGTTATTATTATACTACTTCAACCGGATGTCACGGTCGCCTATTTGCTAACGCTTCTCCCCCATCCGGTACTTTCGGAGCAAGCAGTGATCGGGCTAATCTGCAGATTACCGGCAATCCTCTTCCTCCTTCAGCTCCGACATCAAATGCGGCAACCAGTAGTACAACAACGAGTTTTTCTGCGAATTGGAGCGCGGTAGGCGGCGCTACGGGCTATTACCTTGATGTTTCCACTGTAAATAATTTTGCAAGTTTTGTAACAGGATATAGCAATCTGAATGTGGGTAATGTTACAACTTACAGTGTTACTGGTTTATCTGCAGGAACAACTTATTATTACCGTGTCAGGGCATATAATGCAAACGGTACAAGCAGCAGTTCAAGTACAATAACTGCATATACTATTCCAGCCACTCCAACTATAAGTCCGGCAACTAATACTGCAGGCACAAGTTTTACTGCAAACTGGAACACTTCAACCGGCGCGAGCAGTTATCGGTTGGATGTTTCTACAGCAAACGATTTTTCAAGTTTTGTTACAGGCTATAATAATCTTGATGTCGGAAACGTTACATCGTACAGCGTAACCGGTTTGACTTCAGGCATAATTTATTACTACCGCGTACGCGCATATAACACAGGCGGAACAAGTTCAAATTCCAGCTCGCAAAATCTATTAACTTTGCCTGCTGCGCCTACCGTTAATGCTGCTGGCGCAATAACAAATTCAAGTTTTTCAGCAAACTGGAACGCAGTTACAAGTGCGACGGCGTATAGATTGGATGTAGCTACTGACGCCGGTTTCACAAGTTATGTTACAGGTTATCAGGATTTGAACGTCGGTAATCTAACAACCTATAGTGTAACAGGTCTAACTGCAGGCACAACTTATTATTATCGCGTACGCGCTGTAAATGCAACCGGAACGAGTGCTAATTCCAGTTCGCAAACTGTAAGCATAATTTCGAATGCGCCAACCGTCAATTCCGCAACCAATGTTAATACCAGTTCATTTACTGCAAATTGGAACGCTTCAACCGGCGCAAGCAGTTATAAATTGGATGTTTCCACTTCAAACGATTTTTCAAGTTTTGTTACCGGTTATAATAATCTGGATGTAGGAAATGTGACAAACTATAGTATTACCGGTCTAACTCCGTATACTATTTATTACTACCGCGTCCGCGCATATAATGCAGGCGGAACAAGCAGCAATTCAAACACTGTCAGCGATACAAGTTTATATAATGGCCCAATATTTTATGTCAACGATTTATCATTGACAAATGATACTTATACTTCAAGAACCGGCAGCGATATTATAAATATGGGGAATCAGCTTTATCCCTTCAGAACTATAACTCAGGCATTATCCCGGACATACAGCGGCTGTACAATCTATGTTGATGCAGGAACATACGCAGAAACTGTAGTAATAAATACAAATAATATTTCTATCCTCGGGGTCGATTCTACGGCAACGATAATCGACCCGTCGGGCGATTCGACTTTAACAGCGCTTTACGGAATATATGCAAACGGCCTGACGAATTTACGGATCTGCGGATTACGGATTTTTGATTGTTATCAGGGTTTATATTTTAATAATATCGATACATCAATTGTCGAAAATGTATGGTCTGAATATTGCGGAAATGGAGGAGGATATGGATTTTATATTGTAAACGGAAGTTGTTCGAATACTATAAATAATTGTTATTCTTTAAAAAATTACAAAGGAATGTATCTTAATAACTCATCCTACAATTTATTAAAGGATAACACTGTATGTTCAAGCGTATCATACGGAATAAATCTTCAAAACTATAGTTCATATAATTTATTACTTTCAAATACTGCGTTATATAACAGCCGTTCATTTTATTTTGAAGTAAATAGCGATACTAATATTTTAACAGGAAATACGGCAAAATACAGTAATGGACAGGGGTTTAATTTTGAAAATGTAAAAGGATATACTGTAACCGGCAATACAGCTATATCAAATATAGGACCAGGATTTTATGTCAATGGAAGTTTGTACAATACTCTAACCGGCAATACATCAACATTAAATACAACATTCGGATTTGATGTCAGGGACGGTTCTGCAAATATTCTGAATGGCAATATTTCTTATAATAATCTACAATACGGTGTTTATTTAAAAACCGAAGTCAATTCAAAATTTTCAAACAACAAGTCTGATTCAAATGTTCAATACGGTTTATATATGGAACAAAACGCTAATAATAATATTTTTACAGGAAACACAATTAATTCAAACCTGCAGCACGGGATATATGTCGCTTCAAGTTCAAATAATAAGTTTGAACAAAATGATATAAAAAATAATATCCAATATCAAATTTATCTGACAGGAACATCATTAGCCGACACATTCACAAAAAACAATATTCAAACATCAATGACAAATCAGAATTACGGTTTATATAATGACGCTGCTTCAAATTTTGATTTCAGAAATAATTACTGGAATACTGCTGACTCGTCTGTAATATCCGCGAAAATTAATATTATAAGCGGAACGATTTTCCAGGCGCCTTACAGGACAAGTGAAATAGATACCGCAATAGGCGCGGATACAATTTCTCCTTCTTCTCCGACTTTTATAAACGCTGACACATCAGTTTTGAAAAGGGTAACTTTAAAATGGACAAAACCTGTAATTGATGAAGGCAACACAGCATTAACAGGATTAGCAGGATACAGATTGTATAGAGTAAAAAACGCAGAGTGCAGAATTAACGGTGATACTGACAACTGGGAACAATTTTTAATTTTCACAATAGAAAATGCAGATGACACGGAGTATGTAGATACCGGCTTTAATTCAAGCGGAATTTATTATTATAAAATAATTGCATATGATTCGCATATTACTAACGGCCAATTATTTTATAACCGGAGCTGGTATTCGCAAAATTTATATGCTTATGTAAGATATAATTCCACTCCTGAAACTCCGGTATTGCTTACACCAGTTGATTTGCCTGCACCTTATACAGATTTTACGAATTATGGAAGAACACTTAATCCTCGTCTGAATTTAATGTGGCAATGTCCATTTGATTCTGACAGTAACACATTACATTTTTCTGTTTATATAGACAGCGGTTCAGGAGTTAAACTACTCGCAAATTCAGCAGCGGACACATCCGGGTTTTATTATTACAAAAACGGCAGTTATGAAACATTTACAATATCTGGCGCTGATTCCAGCGTATACGGAAACACAGTGTATTACAAACCGCAAGTTAATTTGAATGATTCTGTTTATGCTTGGTCAATAGCTGCATACGACAGCGATTTGTACAGCGATACATCATTAGCAAGACATTTTAAAATCGGAGGAAGAGTCTGGTCTGATACTCCATTGGTATCCGGTCAAACGCTGATAAGAAAAATCCATATTGACGAACTGCGCGAAGAAATAAATTATGTGCGTAAACTGCGCGGACTTTCCGCTTTTTCGTGGACTGACCCTGTGATAACAGCCGACCAAACTCTGATACGAAAAATCCATATTGACGAATTGCGGTCTGCATCAGCTCAAGCGGCCAATGCGGCAAATTCGCAAACCCCTGTCTGGACTGATTCTTCATTAACTGCCGGAGAATCTATTATTCGTAAAATTCATTTTGACGAACTACGTCAAAAAATTCCACAATTTTAAAAAATAAAAAACAACCATTGACAAATTATATATGTTGAATATATGATTATAAATATATTTGAAAAAAATAGACATCTTTATTTTTATCAAAATAAAATTACTGAATCCAGGTAGCTATTCATAGCATTTATAATTTTTTATTATTATAGGAGCGCAAACAAATATTGAAAAAAAATATATTGGTAATATTTTTTTTACTAATATATGCTGCCGCAGGTAATGGATATTATATAGCATATCAAGGAAAATTAACTGACAGTGATAATCGCAGAATTAATGCATCAGTTGTAATAATTTTTTCAATTTACTCAGAAGAAACAGGAACAACAGAACTCTGGACTGAAACGCACAATTCAGTAAACATAGTTAATGGATTGTTTTCTGTTTGGCTTGGTTCTTCAAATCCCATTAATTTAAAATTTGACAGACAATATTATTTAGGAATAAATATAAATAATCAGGGAGAACTGACTCCGCGTATAAAGCTAAACGCCTCAGCATTTGCATATAGGGCAAAATATTCGGATACTGCTGCGTTTCTTGAAAATAACGCAATTGCCGAAGGCGCTATGATAATCAATGACACGCTGACAGTTAACAGTTCTTTTATAATAGAAAAAGATGGAAAAGTAGGAATTAATACATTATTTCCGTCTGAACAACTGGAAGTTTTAGGTAATGCAAAAATATCAGGTTCAATAACAGCGAAATCATATTCAGGCGATGGTTCAAATCTGACAAATTTGCAATATAATTCATTGGCTGGAGATAAGATAAGCAGAACAGAAATTTCAGAATTGCTGAATATAGTTGGTAATGATACGAATAACTTGAATAACCGTATAACTGGCCTCGAAAATGATTCTCAAAATAAAACTGTAATTCTGTCAATCTATGGAACACGAATTTCAAATCTTGAAAACGATTCAGTGACAAAAACATATGTGAACACACAGTTATCCACACTCTCATCAGATACGCAAACCTTAAAAAATGATCTGGCAAATTACAAAATTCTGGTTTATGCAGACACAATAAATTTATATAACCAGCTTAGTTTGATACGTTCGGATTCAGTTATCAGTATAGCTTTTTCAAAAATCAGCGGCGATACTGTAACCAAATCGTATGTTGACGCTGATTCACAGACTAAAACTGCGGTTCTGACAAACTATGGAACACGCATTTCAAATCTTGAAAACGATTCGGTTACAAAAACATACGTAAATACCCAGTTATCAAACCTGTCATCAGATACGCAAAACTTAAAAAATGATCTGACAAATTACAAAACTCTGGTTAATGCTGACACAATAAATTTATATAACCAGCTTAGTTTGATACGTTCGGATTCAGTTATCAGTATAGCTTTTTCAAAAATCAGCGGCGATACTGTAACCAAATCGTATGTTGACGCTGATTCACAAACCAAAACTGCGATTCTGTCAAATTATGGAACGCGCATTTCAAATCTTGAAAACGATTCAGTTACAAAAACATATGTGAATACGCAGTTATCAAACCTTTCATCAGATACGCAAACCTTAAAAAATGATCTGGCAAATTACAAAATTCTGGTTAATGCAGACACAATGAATTTATATAACCAGCTTAGTCTGATACGTTCGGATTCAGTTATCAATATAGCGTTTTCAAAAATCAGCGGCGATACTGTAACCAAATCGTATGTTGACGCTGATTCACAGATTAAAACTACGGTTCTGACAAACTATGGAACGCGCATTTCAAATCTTGAAAACGACTCGGTTACAAAAACATATGTGAATACGCAGTTATCAAACCTGTCATCAGATACGCAAACCTTAAAAAATGATCTGGCAAATTACAAAATTCTGGTTTATGCAGACACAATGAATTTATATAACCAGCTTAGTTTGATACGTTCGGATTCAGTTATCAGTATAGCTTTTTCAAAAATCAGCGGGGATACTGTAACCAAATCGTATGTTGACGCTGATTCACAGATTAAAACTGCACTTCTGTCAAATTATGGAACGCGCATTTCAAATCTTGAAAACGATTCGGTGACAAAAACATACGTAAATACCCTGTTATCAAACCTGTCATCAGATACGCAAACCTTAAAAAATGATCTGGCAAATTACAAAATTCTGGTTAATGCAGACACAATGAATTTATATAACCAGCTTAGTTTGATACGTTCGGATTCAGTTATCAATATAGCGTTTTCAAAAATCAGCGGGGATACTGTAACCAAAACATATGTTGATGAACAACTTTCTGTAAAATTAAATAAAAATGACAGTATAGTTATTTCTCGTGTTTCACAACTTTTTAACGACAGCGGCTTTATTTCAAACGCTGGATCAAGCATAACTCAGGAGAGCGCAGATTTGAGATATATTAAAAAATCTGATACAATTGCCGCAGACAGCATCGGTACAGGAGCAGTAAACAGCATAGAGTTATCATATCTTGACAATGTATCCTCAAATATTCAGATGCAATTAAATTCAAAAGCATCAAATGCTAATCCTGGAATAACCGGCGGATTGCTTGTCAGTGATACGCTTGCGGTAGGAGCGGATACATTTATCGTTTTAAAAAATGGTAATGTCGGTATTGGCACAACAAATCCATCGGCGCGTTTAACAATAAATGGCAGCAATTCAAGTGAATTATTAGAACTTTCAATAAATTATAATTCTACAACACCCAGCCTTGCAATTAACAATACAAGCGGAAATCTTGCATCAGGTTCACGTATTTCATTTAAATCTTCCGGAACAGAACTGGCTAATATCATTTATCAATTAGGTTCAGGATCAACTCCATCATTACAATTCGGAACTAATAATAATGAACGGATGAGAATTACTTACAATGGAAAAATCGGAATCGGAACCGTAACTCCTTCTGATAGTCTTCAAGTCGCAGGTTCGATACGAGGTGAAACACTTACAATCACTCAGAGAATTTATGCAGATACAATATCAGCAATAAAATTTTATGGTGATGGTTCCAATTTGACCGGAATTAACTCCTCAGGAAAATTTTCCGGAAATGTTGGAGACAGTATTTATATTACTTCAACTAAAGTCGGTATTGGAACAACTGTTCCTAATTCGCATTTAGAAGTTGCAGGAGATATTAGAACTTCAGATTTGGGAGGACTTTATTTAAGAGGTGGAGTTTCAGACACTAATCACGGACTCGGATATTATCACAGTGCAATAAGAGAATGGACAACAGGCTGGGGACCAGACGGACCTGTGCTTCACGGTTATGGCGGCGGCTCTTTAGGAACTAATCAAAGCGGAACAAAATCTACCGCGCTTGTATGGAATTCTTCAGGACAAGTAGGCATTGGAACCAATTCTCCAAGTTATAAACTTGATGTTTTTAACGGCCCTTCAAGATTTATAAATCCAAATTTATATATCGGTGAAATAATGCGCTGGCAGGGCTCAAATTCAAGCTCTCAATATCAAATGAATCTTTCTGCTTTTTCGCCTTCTTCAAATAATGTATCCTATTATTTTTCAATGCAGGACAATGACGGCAGTTATGATACATTTTTAATTTTCAATCGGGGAAATATAGGAGTAAACATAAAAACTCCTCTTGATAAATTTCATGTTAACGACAGTTCCGCAATTTCCGGCTGGCGAGGCCGCGCTGTTTTTTCAGGAGCAAACCGCAGTGTTGTTGCTGGAATATTCAACGATTCTGCTATTATAGGCGCCCATAATTCTGCTTTAACTGCCTGGGATACTTTATTCATCAATACTCAAGGAAACTTTGCAGGAGGCGGCAACGGCAGCGTTATATTGCCCACATATGTAGGAATAGGCACACAAAGCTTAACATATGCTTTGAATTTTGGAACTGATAAAGGTATGCTTTTAAATGCTCTGACTTACGGTTTCGCGATTGAACCAGTTACTGCGGCAACAGATTATTTAAATATTAAATCTGTTAATGCAGGAACTTCTTCAACAAACACTGATAATATATTAGTCATAACGCGAGCTGGCAAAGTCGGCATCGGAACGACAAATCCTGGCTCAAGTCTTGAAATTTATAATAATTCAAATCCCAAAATATTTCTGAATTATAACGGCTCTACTCAATATTTTTTGAGCGGAATATCAAATTCATTGGATTTTGGAAATGTCGGAGGTTCGCCTGCAGCAATAAGATTTATGCCCGGAAATGTTACAAAAGTAATAATCGATAATTCCGGCAATGTCGGTATAGGCACAACTTCGCCTTCTGATAGTTTAACAGTTACAGGTGCGGTAGGTGCTGACAATGGAGAAGGACGCGGTTTTAAACTAAAGAAATCCGACGGCAATTATGCGGCTATTTTAGATATTGATAACAGCAATACAATGCGGTTAAAAGTTCCTGGTCCAGATTTTTTTATTAATCCTGATACTCCTGCCGCGTTAAATCTAAATTATAATCAGGGGGGGCAGGGTCATATTACAATGGTGGCAGGAAATTCAACAGGCAATGTCGGTATAGGCACAACAAATCCAGATCGCGCAAAACTTGTAGTAAACGGGTTTGTCAGTTATGATAATGACACTTACGGATATTTGACATCTAATGCAACAACAGGAATTTCAAGCGGAACAAACAATACATCTATTTATGCCAACGGCAGAATAGTATGTCCTGAATTCAACGCTGTGTCTGATGCGCGCATAAAAATAGAAATTCCGAAAACTGAAACTAAATCCAATCTTGAAATTATAAATAAATTACGTCCAGTCGATTATAAAATGAAGGATGAAATTCATCACGGCAGTAAAAATAAAAAAGGATTTTTTGCTCAGGAAGTAGAAAAAATTTTACCTGATGCTGTTTCAAAATCCTCTGATTTTGTGCCTGATATTTTTGCATTATCAAAATCAATTTCTTATGATAATTATTTAAAAATATTAACTATTACGCTTGATAAACCTCATAATTTACAGGTCGGCGACAAAGTAAAATTAATTTCAGAAAAAGAATCATTTGAAAAAACTGTAAACACAGTTTTTTCTTTAAATACTTTTTCAGTGGGAGAATGGAATTTGCCCACTGAAAAAGTATTCGTTTACGGCAAATATGTAACTGATTTCAGGACGCTCGATTACAATCAAATTTTTACTGCAGGGATCAGCGCCATTCAGGAACTCTCTAAAAAAAATGAATCTTTAAAAAAACAGATTGAGCAATTAAAACTAAAGGAAACTTTAATTATTGATTTAATTAAAAGAATAGAAAATTTAGAAAGTAAAATTAAATAAGAGTTTACGTTTAAATGTGTAAAACAACTTCAGTGCTGCCGCTGTTGAAAATGAAATATTTCAGATCAGATTTACTTTCCTTAAAACATATAAAAAAGAGAAAATTGGCAGCGGTTGCTTTTCAAATCATAAACCGAATTTTGAAAATACATATCCGAACGGAGATTGTAATATTCACATGCAGCAAATAAATTTGTTGTAAAACTGTACCATAAATTAATATATTTCTGACGGTTTCTTAAAAAATCATAATCAATCAAACTCGAATAATCATTTTTCGTATATCCGAAACCTGTATTTGAAAAAATTTTTTTCGAAAAATATATCATAAGATTGAAATATCCGCCTTTGCTCTTTATTTTAGGGGCACGAGGATACATTGTCACAGAACCTAAAAGTTCATTTGTGTTTGCGCCGCTAAAAAATTCTGATGACAATTTCCCGAATTTAAAAGGCAATACGATCTCAGCAGAATACGCATATGATTCATCTATTGTTCTCGAATATTTGCCTTTGTCATAACCTAAAGCAGCGATTGTTTTTTTGAAAATCCACATATCTTTTTCAACAGATGCACGAATCTGGTATCTAAATTGTCCGGTTTGTGTTTGAGGAATAGCAGATTTAACGTCTTTAGTTTGTTTAAGTGCCCCTGTGCTTCTATCTTAAAAAAATCAAATGAATATCCAACACGAAATTGCGGAAATTGCCCATGCATATTGCCGCAATGTCCAAGATAGCCCCCATTTAGAATCATAGGTTCTGTCTGCGCTATGATCATATCAGTCTGACCGCCGACAATTGTCCAGTTATCTTTAATTACTGATATTACAGCTTTTCTCAATTTAAGTTCCGCATTCTTGTCATTTATATTATCGCTGTTGGTAAAATCAATCTCAAAAATTCCGTCTACGTTATATCCAAATTCTTCAGGCGCTTTTATTTTTAATCCTATTCTGGAGGTTTCAAGAGTAAAATTCAAATCAGATGTTCCATAGTCAGGATTAGCTTTATATTGAGTATGCCATCCTGGATTACGATCGCCATAAATTACACTTGCATTAATAAATCCATATGCTTTGAAATCAAATTTGTTTAACTCCGCAGAAGAAACATAATTTAAAGCATTTGCACAGATTAAAATTATCAGCGCCAATTTTTTCATTTATTTACTGTTCAAAAAATTTATCAATGTTATTCCAGATTTATCCAGTTTTAATTTTTTGCGGACATTATTCCTATGCCGTTCAACAGTGGTGTGAGATATTTTCAACACTTTTCCAATAGCTTTAGATGACATTCTCTGTTTTATCATAGAGCAAATTTCGATTTCCGTATTCGTTAAAAATGGTTTTAACTTATCAAGTTTTATTCCTAACGGATCGCTTATTTCAGACAATGTTTTAATAATCAATTCAACAATTTTTTTGTCATTACCATCTTTAATATTAGCATATATTCTTTCAAGAAGAGGCAATGCAGTATATTCAATATTTTTCATTGCACTGTCAATATATTTATTTTTCATTCTTGCAAACTGAGTCATCATTTTTTCAATATATTTATGTTCTATATCATCAAATGTTTCAGATTCCTCTCTCTGACATTTAGTCTTCCTCTGTTTCTGTTCGTAATTGTAAACATTTCTCAAAAAAATACTTGAACCAGAATCTTCCAAAAGTTCATCAGGTTGAATATACAAATGATTAAAACACAGAAGATCTTTAATAATAATATATTGGTAATTAAGATAAATTTTTAAAAGACTGTCAAAACTCAAGTTGGTGAAATCATATGAATATAAT
>JAGOBX010000528.1 GCA_017999075.1 Candidatus Babelota bacterium
TTTTTCAGAAAAATCAATAAACACAGTAATCAAAAACATAAAATGGAGTTTTGACGAAACATCTCTTGAAGTTGATAACCCGAATGAAAAACCAGTTATGCTTATTTTTAACGACTCATATTACCATGAATGGGCTGCGGAAATTAATGGAAAAAAAACTGATTTATATACTGCAAATTTTCTTTTTAAAAGTATTGTTATTCCTTCGGGAAAAAATAAAATAAAATTTTATTTTTCTTATTCTTCTTTAAAAAAAGGAGCAGTAATTTCAATAATTGTTTTTGCAGTTACAGCGATTTTCGTTGGAATCATTATTTTTAAAAACAGGAAAACTAAATATCCCTAACATATAATTTTTGGTAATCATCTCTTAATAATTTAAACCCATTTTTTTCAAAAAATTCAGAAGAATAAACTGACTCCGCAGACTCAGAAGCAGTTCTATTCAATAAAACAGCGCATTTATCAGATAATTTTGGAAAAGCTGTTTTTATTTCCGAAAACTGGCGATTAGAAATATTATTTTCTGTCCCTTCAAAAAAATTTTGATTGTCAATATACAATAAATCAATTTTTTTATCAAATCCGCTTAAAAATTCTATTGAATTGCAGGTATGAAACTCTACATACTCAATATATTGAAAAACAGCTATCTTCGCAAAGTCAGCAGCCTTTTTATCAAAATCAACCGAATGCACTTTCCCGTTATATTTCGAAACAAATTCAGCAAATTTATAAGTTGAATGTAATCCGCCAACTTCGCAATCGCGCATAGTGCTCGTTTCCACTATTACAGGAAACCTGATTTGAGATATATGCCGTAAAGCATAAAACATTGCAGCATACATTTTCTTAGAAGTATAATTCAGCTGAATCTGATATTTTCTAAAATAATTTATATCCTGAATTTCATCGTAATTTTTATCAATTAGCAACTCATCCTCTATATTCCAATAATGCAGCCGCGGAAATTTTTTTCCTAAAAATTTCGCTGTAAAAACCATATATGCCCAGTATTCAAAAGAAGTTGAATATTTTTTATAATCCTGACACATGCTCCACATTGCGTTTTTTTTATAATTTTCAAAAACAACATCATTATGTACATCATACCAGCCGCAAAATCCGTCATATAATTCAGGAATTTTCGAAGAATTAAATAAACCGAATCTTGATGCTAATCCGTATAATTCATATTCACTGAAAGAATAATCCGTTTTATTTAACATTTCATCCGCGCAATAAGGATCATATTGTTCTATTTGTTTCCATAATTCCTCAATATTTTTCGTGGAAAAAACCGCCATTCCCGTTATATGTCTCGGATATGAATCCGAGTCCGCAAAATCCATTATATTCCGGCAGCCCGGCAAATTTCGAAGCATATACGCTGCGCCTTTATACATCATATAATCCCATACCGGCTTCCGCACAGACGGAATCCATGAGTATACTTTATGATTTCCATTTATTCCGAATAATTCGGATTCATTCCAATTGTCAAAAAAAAACGTCTCACTGTCAAGAATAACAGCATATTCTTCAGTTATAAATCTGTCAATTGCAAGCCTTAAAAACTGTTGCTTATACCATCCGAATTCCCTGAATTTATTTTTCCAGTTCACTTTCGGTAAACGTCCAGTCAAATTAATTTCATTTTCATCAATATATTCGGCTCCATAATCATAAAGCAGATCAATTTGTCTTGGATTTTTCAAATTGCCTGCAATTAAAACTTTTTTTGATGTTAACGGACGGAGAGTCCTCAACATCATTATTGCTGACAACAAATGTTTTTCAGATAATGTAATAAAATATGCAATATCCATAAAATTTATTTAAAAACAGAATCAAAAAAAATCGTAGACCTTATAACATCATTTTTTTTAACCGTTACAACCCAACTTATCGGTTCCTGAATATTTGAAAATAAACCTATACCTACCGGATGGCAATCCATTATCATAAAATTATTCATATACATTTCAGCTGCAAGCGTATAGTTACTGAAAAAAACATCATAAATATTATATCCGCCCCAACCTGAATTGTATCTTATGCTGCATTCAAGATTCTTTGAACTTGCATCAAAAATAAAAATCCCGTTAAGTTTAAGAATTTTATGTAATGCAGAATAAACAGATTTGCGCAATTTGTATTCAAAATGCCTTAAAAACCGGAAACAAACAACAGCATCAACAGAATTATTTTTCAAAGGAATATTGAAACTATCAGAAATTATTCTTATAATCTTATTTTCTATCGAACAGTTAAGTTCTCGTGAAATGTTATGCATTTCAGCAGAATTATCAAATGCAAAAATTTTTCCCGTTTCAACTAAAGCATTAAGCATTCTGCCGTCGCCAGAACTTAAATCTATAATAATCTTATTTTTAAAGGGTGTTATGAATTTTTTAATAGACTTTGAAACTTCTGTTTGTTCAGATTGATTAATTATATTGTAAGGATATTTTGAAAATCTTTGTCTTGAATATTCTACTGTAACTTTTTTATTTTCATAATACCTCTTCATATTTTCTATCCCTTTAACCAATAATTGGCTGCTGCGCTGACACTCGCTTCTCCATATTTTTAATGATAATGCCGGCAATTGGCTTCCTGCTATTTGATATAAATTCATATACCTTTTAATATAACTTTTCTGATTGCAATATTTTTCAAGAAATCTTAATGCATTATATGTCAATTTGTTTTTGTTCTCCAAAACATGTTCTGTAATTTTATTAAAATCGTCTGAATCAAAATTAAAAACTTCAATACTTTCCATTAAAAGTAATTCCGACGCGCCTGCAACGTTTTCAGAACAAATAACAGGAACACCAAATTTAAATGCTTCCAGCATTGAAAACGGCATAGAATGAGTAGAATCCTTATCTGTATAAGGAA
>JAGOBX010000527.1 GCA_017999075.1 Candidatus Babelota bacterium
TTGGACAGTCCATCCAGTAATGACATTCTCTATCGTCATTAGTATTTAAGCCAGGAAAATCCGTCGGCTTACGGACTATAGAGTCGGCTGCATCTGCTAAAATAGTGTCGGGATAATTATTGATTTCATCAATAATTTTTTGTTTATCCAACTCTTTATTATTATTATTATTTTCATTATCACTCATTGTAATCTCCCTGATAAAATATCTTTTACAGTTTGTTTAATGTTAATTTTGCTTTTGTTCTGTTCAGCGCTTGAATTATAAATTAGTTCCCCGCATTTGCGACACTTGAAAATATTATACGGATTGTCTCCGTAAGGAAAATATAAAATTTCGAAACGCTTATCACAAACGCCGCATTTCATATAATATCTTTTGCCTCCGTATCGGCAATCCTTGTATACAACATCAATTTTCTGATTCATAACTAAGGTAAAATCCTTCAAACTTTTAAACCGTCCATCAATTAAACGCTTGAGTAGTAAAATATAATTACCGTTTTCGGGATTTATTTTTGTCTGAAAAAATAATACTGCTGAAACATTACGGAGATCAGTTCCAGAGCCATAAACTAAATCAATTTCCTGACTCAAGCCTCGCTCCAGCATTTTATTCTCAGCCAGATTATTAATGTTTATCCGTCTGCACAATTCTAAAATTTTTTTATTTTTTGATTTTGCTGTCTTCATACTTTTAATATAGCGTTAATGTTTATTTTTTTCAAGTTTTATTTTTATGGTTAAAAAAAAGAACCGCCAAAAGTTTTATTTTAAAAATAAAAGATTTAGCGGTTTTCTGAAAAAACAATATAAAACAGCAAAAATCAATGGAACAATTACCAACCAGATGATAATCTTTATTTGTTTATATGTAGCACCAAAAACATCCGCCAGTTGTTCTAAAATATAAACTGTTCCTCCGAAAAACATTTCAATTATTTTCATAACAGCTTCAGCTGCTCCCCCAAGTTGAAAATAATATAAAGTATAATACAACCCCTACTAAAAGCAGTGGCACGAATAACAACAGCGCCTTCACAAAAGCAATTACAAGAAAAACTGCAAAAGTTATAAGGCCTCCGATAATCAAAATTTTTATAACAGCTTCCATAGTGTAGCACCTCCTTGAAATACTGAACCGTTTGAAAAATAGTTCAGTTTGTTTAATAAAATTAAGATGCAGACAATTCAATATTTATAGTCGGATAAAGTAGTAGCGGTATTTTTGATGTTATACTTTATTGAATTTTAAAGAAGTTTACGGGGAGTATAGAAAGTGTTATCCGAAAATATAAATTGAATTGCCTGCGGTGATAATGTTAAAGATAATAATCAGTTTTCTTCAATGCCCCCCCACAGCGCGCCTGACACCAGAAGGCATATTCGCAGCCGTAGCAGTAGAACGACTGGCAGGGCAGATAAACATTATCCTGATTTTCAGTATTACTTATGAATCCCTTGATGATCTTGAAAAGTCGGTTAAAATCAGAATACTGCCGCGTAGTTGATATTTCCTGAATCTTCGGCTTTACCTGCTTCAGCAGAACTTGAAAGGTCAGTTTCGGGATGTACGCATACTGCGGCGAAAGATATACAGCCAAGGCATAAAGCCCAACCTGCAAATTTGAATCGGTGTCTGCCTGTGATTTAGAAACTTTTGCTGTTTTAAAATCGAATACTGTTTTGTCCGCGAATAAATCAATATATCCGAGTAATTCATACCCGTCTAATGTTTCACTTGTATTCGGATTACTTATCAAAGTTCTTAGTTCTAAATCAACACCATCGATTTTTTTTGGCGGCTTGATTGTATCACAATACAGTTTCAGAAGATTGGCGGCAGTTTCACAGATTTCGTCTTTCTGCTGGCCGTTGTAGTTTACGCCTTCAGCTTCAGCAGATTCGTAATACTGATGAAATACATCTACAACTTGTTCCGGTTTCGGCTTGCTTTTATTCCTTATCTGCGTATAATAGAAAGACAATGCTGAATGGATACTTTTCCCACAGGCGATATTAGCAGATACCTTATCGGGAACAATCTTGTCAATATATTTAAAACGATATTTAAGCGGGCAGTTGATGTAACAGGTCAGCTCGCTGTATGAAATAGAACGGATGCAGGTCTGGCAGTTATTCCGAACAGGTGTCGCGACTTCTGCATTAGGTAATGATATATTCATACCACTCACGCTCCGTTGTTAGTCAATTTCAATAGATGGTCGATAACACGTGATCCCTGCTTGTTAAACGAGCAAATGAACTCTCATGAACTTTTGATTGAAAAAGTTAAATTAGCTTCGCCGGATCAAATTGAAATAAGCGCAACTGCTGCACTATTGCATTCATTTTATAACGGTATCGAAAATATATTCAAATCCGTTACCTGACATAGCCATAAGAAAAAAATAACGATTGACAAACTCAAATTTTTAGTATATACTTTGTATATATTTAAAAAGAGGTGCAATATGTTGACAAAAGTTCAAAAATGGGGTAATAGTTTAGGAGTGAGAATACCAAAGCCATTTGTTGAAGAAACTCAAATCAGTGATGGCTATTCTGTTGATATAAATTTTGACGGCGAAAATATTATAATAAAACCAATAAAAAATGCGTATCGCCTTAATGATTTATTAGGCCAAATAAACTCAAAAAATATTCATAAGGAAATTCAAACCCGAGCAATTGTTGGTAAGGAGATATGGTAATGACTTCAAAATATATACCAACAAGAGGAGATATTGTGTGGCTTGATTTTGATCCTCAAACTGGGCATGAACAAGCAGGACACAGACCGGCGTTAGTAATTTCACCTAAAGAATATAATGAAAAAGTCGGATTAGCATTATTTTGTCCGATAACTTCTCAAACAAAAAAATATCCATTTGAGGTTGTTATTCC
>JAGOBX010000045.1 GCA_017999075.1 Candidatus Babelota bacterium
TTCAGGATCATAAATCCATCCGCAAGCATTGCATACATATTTTTTCATAATAACCCTCCTAAAGATTATATATTATTGCAATTATTTAAATAATAAAAATTGTTTAAATAAATTTCAATAAAACTTCTAATCTTAAAATGCGATAAACATTTTTTAAACGTGAGAAGTTTTTCGATTTTTATAATATATTTATGCATTAATAATAATTATAATGATGTAAAATGCAATAAAAACTTTTTATGATTTTTTATGCTAAGGAAAAATGAAAAATGAATACAGAAAAATGAATATTATATTGACAAATTAAAGTAAATTATAGATAATAGAAATGTTACTGAATGGTTATTTGGCCATTTTTTGTAAAAATTATATATTGATAAGCAATAAGTTAATTTTGCAAATAAAGTATATGATTATAATATAAATCAGGAAACAGTTCCGAAATTTGTATTAAGGCAATATTATTATTTTTTTGGAGGGGCAGGATGATTTTTATATTTAAAAGGGATTTTATGAAAATAATTTTAATAATACTGATTTTAGTAAATTTGGCTGGATGTTCAACAGAAACTGAAAATTCAATTAATGAACAGTCAGATGTTAAAAAAAATGAGGGAGTTAATGTACCTTCTGAACAGCAAAATAAAAAACTTAGTATGGCAGTAGTGCCTTCAAGCAATGCTATAGATTTGCAGACTGTATTGAAACCTCTGGTAAATTATCTTCATACCAAACTTGATTCGGTAGTTATTTTGAAATTTGCAACCAATTATGAACATATAGTTGATAAACTCGGGACAGAATATGATTTTGCTTTAATGGGCGCATATTCTTATGTGGAATCACATAAAAAAAATCAAACTTTACCGCTTGTGAAATCAATAAGAAATGGAAAAGCATCATATAAAGGAATAATAATAACACATAAAGATTCTGGAATTAAATCAATAGCAGATATAAAGAATAAGAAAAAAATAAAAGCAGTTTTTACGGACAGGTATTCCACTTCAGGATTTTTGTATCCTGCTGCCGACATAATAAAATCAGGAATAGATATCAACAAAGATTTGGAATTCAAATTCGTAAAAGGACATGATAATGTAGTTAAAATAATTTCAGCTAAAGGAGCTGATATAGGAGCCTGCTACCAGGGAGCCGTAGAAAAATATTTAACTAAGGAAAAATCTGCAAATATAGTAATTATAAAAGAAACAGACGAAATACCAGGAGATCCTCTTGTAATAGGTAAAAATATAATTGAAAATAAAGAATTAAAAGAAAAGATGCTTGAAGCGTTAGTTAGTTTAAAAGAACCGGCAATTCTTAATTCATTGGCTGGCGGCCTGGAAGGATATGCTGTTGCTGCAGATTCGGATTACGACAATTTGCGTGAAAAAATTAATTTAATAAATCAATATTTCAAATGAAAAAATATTTTATCTGGTTCCAAAAAAAAAATCGCGAGATAAGCGGTTCATTTTTATTTTTGTCATTATTTTTAACTGTAATACTTCTTTATATAATATTAAGTTTTTTTACAAGTTTATCATCACATTTTTTTTATTTATTTTTAATAATTGCTTTATTATTTTTTATTATAGATCCTTTTTTAAAATCAATTCTTCCGTCGGCTAAGGCAAATCTTCTTTTATTGGAAATATATGTTTTTTTCATACATTTTACAGTAGCGTATTCCGGAGATAACAGCACGGCATTTTTCTTTTTGTATTTTATTCCTATTATATCAGGAGCTATGAGTTTCGGCATACGCGGGAGCGTGGCTACAACTCTGTTTATTTTTTTGCTGTATAATTTAAGTCCGGATCCTATAACCCGGAATATAATGTTATTCGGTCCTCAGGTTCAAGTGCATCTCCCTAAATTCATTGCATTGCTGATAATAGCGATAATGCTTGGATTTTCAAGTGAGGAAAACAGAAAAGCTGAACAGCGGGCTTATGAAAGAATGTCAAAAATTGTTACGTTAAATGAAATTAAAAACAGTTTAAAACTTGATTATGAACTCGGTTCAATATTAAAAGTTACGACAAATTCAATACTTAAAATAATGAACTGCAATGCGGCTTTGGGAATATTGTATGATAATATGACTGGAGAAATTCTGGAAAAATACGAGCAGGATTTTGATTTGAACAGTCTTAATAAGGCGGTAATACGAGCCACTCAGGATTCGGAATTGTTTGGACCAAAAGACAAAATTATATCCTCGCCTGATTCAAAAAAAATAAGGAATATACTTAAAATAAACCTTCACATAGACAATGAACAGTATTTGATTATATATTTGTCTAAGATGTACGAAAAAAATACGTTTAATGTCAGCGATATTGAACTTTTAAAAACGATAAAGGTATATCTTGAACTTTTATTTAAAAACAGAACTTTATATAAAAGAATAGAAAGTATAAAAGATTATCTGTATTTTACTTTTAAAAATCTGCCTCTTGGAATAATGATTTTAGATAATGATTTGAAAATTAAGTTTATTAACACTCAGGCGCTGCTGCTTTTAAAATATGATAATGAAAAAGATTTGACTGACAGGATTCTCGGAGAAGACATATACATATTTCCTGATAAAAAAATTCAATCAAAGATTGAAAATGAAGAATATATGTTTTTTCATAGAACTCAGCTTGTAGCTAAAAATCTTGAAGTTAAACAAATCGAATTGACTACAGTAAAATTAAAAACTGAATACGGATTAATTAAAGGAATGATAGTTTCTTTTAATGATATAACTGAAATGAAACAAATGGAAGAAGAACTTAACAGACGCGACAGGTTATCATCGTTAGGAGAAATGGCTGCGGGTCTTGCTCATGAAATAAGGAATCCGCTTGGTTCTATAGAAGGTTTTGCGTCGCTTCTTGTAAAAGATTATGCTGATTCTGCTGACAATGAAAAAAGCAGGATAGCTTCTAAAATAGTAGAAGGAGTTAATGATTTAAATAAGATTGTAACTGAATTTTTGAATTTTACAAATAAAATTCAATTGAAAAAACAAAATAAAAATATTATTGAGACTATTGAAAAATCGTTGCTTTACGCCAGAAAATCTATTGACGAAAATAAAATAAAAGTTGAAAAACAGTATTGCGCTCAGAAGATAATAGTTAATTACGACGAAGATAAAATAAGCCGTGTTTTATTAAACGTGATATTGAATGCGGTTGACGCATTATCTGACATTAGTGAACCGCTAATCAGCATCAGCGTAAGGATAAAAGAAAATAATATGGCATCAATGGAGTCTACTCTATGCTGCATAGATTTTTTTAATAATGGAGGGAATATTGATGAAAATGTAAAAAGTAAAATATTCAATCCTTTTTTTACCACAAAATCAAATGGAATAGGATTGGGATTGACTATTTCACAGAAAATAATAGAAGAACATAACGGCAGAATAAATTTTAAAAATGAGAGGAATGGAGTAAAATTTACTATAGAATTACCTGTTGATAAAAGGTTTGTTTATAAATCCTGATAATAGAATAAAGATGAAATGCATAAGACAATTTAACAATACAATATTGTTTAACAATGATCTGGAAATAGAAATAATTGACAATATATCTTCATGTCTCGGAATAAGGCTGAAATCTAAAAATACAGTGATATTAGGTTTTTTAAATGCAGGAGATTTAAAAACTGTAAGAGAACCGAAACTGATAATAAAATATATTGAGCGCTATTCTGCTTCGGGCCAATTACCTGGAGCTGCGAACCTTGAAGAAAATGTTTATTCACAAAAAAATTCTATTATAGAAAAACATATTACGCGTCAAATTTCGCCGCTGTTAAAAAAAAATAATTTTGATGTGGAAATTAATATTCTGCTTGAATCTGCAGACTATAAGTTTCCTTCTGATGCATTATCAATGAATTGCGCGATGATATTATGCTATATATCAGGGCTGTTGGAAATTCCTTATTATGCAGGCAGGTTCTGCGTTATAGATTCGCATACAAAAATTGAGCCTGAATTTAAGGATATCAAAAATTCCAAGTTTACGGCAATATTCGGGACAACTCAAAATAAAATAATTTTTCTTGAAGTTAACGGAATAGAATTTTCAGAATTTGAAATTGAAAATGTATTAAGAAAGATTGAAAAAGATATAACTGCATTTTTTGAGATATTAAATGATTTGAAAAAAAATGTTTCTGTAAAATTAGGAGTTGAACGATTTACATCAAATGAAAAAAATGATTCAATAAAAAATCAAATAGAAAAAATTGTTACTGAAAACAGAGAACTGCTTGAAGGGATCTATGTTTATGATACATATAAAATGAGAATATCAGAACTTACTAAATTATCTTCTATATTGTTAAAAAATGTTGAATTGACTGTGGATTTGAATAATGATGTATATACGGACGTAAAAAAGTTTTATTATGATTGTTTTCTAAAAATGATTGTAAAAATAGTTAAAGAAAAATTGACCCAAAAAAAGCGGTTATATAATGATTATATGAATAAATTGACCGGAATAGACGTGGAAATAATAAAAAATAGAAATACTGCTGTTTGCCGAATAAACCGTGAAATAACAGATACAGTAGTTTCTGTAACATCATTGATAACCGAAAAACGCATATTTAAAGAAAATGATAGAACAGAAAATATACCTAATGTAAAATTGGAAAAATTCATAAAAAAAACTGATGATGTTGATTCCAAAAAAGAGAACAAATTTTATAATATCTCCAATTTTTTTGGTAATAACATAAATGTTATGCTTGGCGACAGAATTTTGCCTGATGAATTTAAACCTTTAAGATCGCTGCAAATAGAAACTGTTTTAAACAAGGTTGTTAATTATAAAAATTTATTTTCGCAGGAAAACGTTTACAGGATGGTGACAGAATATATTTCAAGCGACGGATGTGAAATAAGTTCTCCTGTAAATGCTGTGAATATTTTAAAATATTATCATCCGGTAAATTTTTTTAAAGATATTTTTTTTGGAGATATTGTTTGCCTTGAATTTGCTTATCTGATAGAAGAAAATTATTTAATTTTGGAACCTGTATTTCTTGAAGAAACAGCTGCTGATTTACGAATATGCATAGCAGGAGATTCTAATAATATTAAATTTATGAATTTAGTAACTAATACGTCAGGTATAGAAATATCAAAACTCACAAAAATAATAAAAGAATGTAAGACTATTTTGAAAAATTATTTGCGAACGGTAGTTTCAAATATGAATAAAAATAAAAACAATTTATGTTACAGCATAAGGTTTTAATTTGATATGAAAAAAGAAAAATCAAAATACTATTCAATAATATTCGATAACAAACCGTTAAAAGTAAGGCTGATTGATTATAACGGAACTTCAGATTACACGATAGAACTGTCATTTGGCAATACAATAGTAAACTGCAACCTTGTAATCGGTAATAAACTAAAAAAAACAGGAGAACACAGTTCTCCAATAAAATTATTTTATTCTGAACGTTTTTATTCTTTCGGAGCCATTCCCACAAATTTTCATAAGAGGGAAGATTCCAAGACTCCGCGAGAGATTCAATTGACAGATTTTTTTACCGAATGCGCTATAACATCTTTGAATAAGATTATAGATACCGAAATAATAATATCGCTGCTACTTGTTTCATTTGAAGAAGGCTGTTCTCCGGAATTGCCTGCTTCAGTGGGATTATCTATGCTGATTTCATTCGTATCATATTTCAATTCAAATAATTTTGCAGCATTGAGACTGGCTGAAATTGAAGGAAGATATATAAAAAATCCTGATATTGACATAGCTCAATACAGTAATCTTGACTTGCTTATTGCGTGTTCTGAAACTTTGATTATTAATATGATATGTTCTGTCAAAGAATCCTCAACCACTTATATTATTGGAGCTGCAGGATATATAAAATCAGCAATAGAACCCTTGATAGATTTTCAAAAAAAAATAATAGAAGATTGGAAAAATCTGCCTGATATTACGGTCCCATTATCGAAAATAGAATATATAGATTTAGATTCTGATATAATAAAAAGTTTTAATGAAACCAATAAAAATGAGATAAATATTCTTATTAGTTCGTTTGATAAGCCTGAAATAAATATTTTGGAAATATTAAATATGATGAATGAAATGGTTTCTACAGGAGTCGAGAATGGAAATATTTCGAATTATGCTTTGAAAAAATATCTTTATGAGTTAATTGGAGAAAATATAAAAAGGAATTTACTTGAAAAGCATATAAGACTTGATTCGCGTCAATTTAACGAATTCAGGGAAATAGAATGTACATCAGGCATATTACCTTCAGTTCATGGTTCGGGTATATTTAAATTTGGAAAAACTTCTGTAATGTCAGTAGTAACTTTAGGAACCATTAATAAATCAAGATGGCTATTTGGAATAGAAGGGTATAAAAGGCAGACATTAACTAATAGTATTTATGTATATCCGTTCAGTACAGGGAAGATAGATGCGAACATAAAATATAACAAATTTGAAGATACACTTAATATATATCTTGATTCAGTATTAAAAAATGTTATGCCCGGATTGTCGGAACTTCCTTATTTGAAACGAATAATATATGAAATGATTTCAACTGACGGCGGAACTATATCCGCTGCAATAAATAGTTCAAATCTTGCTTTTAAAGATGCAGGGATAAAGATAAAATCAGAATTTGCGAGCGTTGACAGTTCATTGTTTTTTTCTGATAAACTGAATGATTTTTTTGTTTTAACTGATTCATTAATGATTGAAAGAGTATGTTCAGACGCTGAAATTAATGTTGCTGGAACATTGAACGGTTTGATAGGAATAATGTTCAAATCAAGAAAAAAAGGAGTAACGCTTCATCAGCTTGAAAAAATTTTACATCATCAAAATGAAGTATTGTCATATATTATATCGAAGATAAAAGAAACTGTCCCGGAATGCAAACCGCAATTGAATTCAAGAGTTCCTGAAACCCGTATATTGCAGGTTAATCCGGATAAAATCGGATTAATTGCAGGAAGAAATTTTTGTAATGTAAATGAAATAAAAAAAAATACGAATTGCGACATAACAATTGAAGACGACGGAATTATAGTTATAAGTACAAAAAATAAATTCAGCAATATTGAAGCGGCGCGTCTTAAAATAATTGAAATTTCAGGGCAGATTGAATGGCGCAATTCTGATAAAACAGAAAATAAATTTAGAAATATGTTTTCAAAATTTAAAAAAGAATCAAAATATCAAGAACCATCAAGGCAAATTGATTATAAAGTTGGAGATATAGTTAATGCAACTGTAATAAAACTTGTTCCTTTCGGAATATTCGTTGAAGCAGAATTCGGAGCTAAAGGACCTGTATATTTGTCAGAACTTGGAACAGGTTTTTGCACAAAACCAGAAGAACTGGTTAAAATAGGCGATTTGATAAAAGTGGTCATAACTGAAATAGACGGTTTTAATTACAAATTCAGTCAAAAAAAATATCTTGAGAGACCCGCGAGCAAATGAAAATAAAATATTTCAGCATAAAATTTATAATAAATTTTTCTTTTATATTTGTATATACTTTATCTCTGATAATAACTTCAGGCTACATAATAGTTCAAATAAACAAGAACGCTGAGACATATAAAAATATGTTAATTACCAAGGATTTGAGTATTCTGGCTAATTACTCATCGGAGGTTCTCGATACATACGATAAAACTGGAATTTTAGATGATAATCTGATAGATGAATTATCAATGAATATAAAAACCATGTTTAAAAATGATAATTATATTCATCATATAATATTATATAACGAAAGTTTTCATGAAATATTAAAAATCAATAATACTGGATCAAGCTCAGTAAAAGAACCTCCTATATTAAAACCTGATATTTTAAGAAATATGTCTGTTTACGGAAAAATAATTAACCATAAAGGACTTACAATAAAAGCAATAAATGTTAAATCAAAACAAGGTTCAAAAAACAGGATAACCGGATATATTCAAACAGGCTTTTCAAACCGGTATTTTAGCCGGATAGTATTGTCAAGTGTATTATTTACAGTGCTGCTTGCATTGATACTAATAACAATTTCATTATTTATAATTTCTGCATCTGTAAATTTTGTAATCAATCCTGTGCAGAAACTTATAGGAGTGGCGGAAAAAATAGCGAACGGGGATTCTTCGCCTGAAATAATAACAATGAAAGTTAATAATGAAGTTGGAGTTCTTGTTGACGCATTTAATTTAATGACTAAAAATCTGCAGGAAAGAATTAAAGATTTACAGACAATACAGATACTTGGAATGGAAATAAGTTCGGAACTTAATAAAAAAGATTTGCTTAAAAATATAATAAAAATTTATACTACTAATACGAACTGTCAAAAATGCGCGCTGCTTTTAGCAAGCGAAGACAAACATTCGCTGGAACTTACTTCAGGATATAATCTTACAACAACAAAATTTAATGTTAAATTTGGAGAAGGAGTAGCAGGAACAGTAGCAGTGTCGTGTAATTATAAAATAGTTGATAATATTACGGAATATCCTGAATATTTATTGTTTTATAATTCGAATGAATTGAATAAAATTGAGAACAAACAGATGCTTGCTTTGCCGCTTGTTGTAAAGGACAGGTTGACAGGAGTAATATGCCTTACAGGAAAAGAAGGAGATTCAAAATATTCATCTTCGGAAATAGTTCTTTATCAAACTCTTGCATCGTCAGCGGCTATAGCCATAGAAAATTCTAATCTGTATGAGCTTGCAATAACCGATGGATTGACGAAACTTTATATACACAGATATTTCCAGCAAAAATTATTTGAAGAAATGGAATATCATAAAAACAACAACAAAAATATGGCGTTGATAATGCTTGACATAGATCATTTTAAAAGTTTTAACGACACATACGGACATCAGCAGGGGGATATAGTATTACAGCATTTAGCCAAGATAATGCTTCATTCTACCAGAATAATAGATTTTCGTCTTAGCGATAGAAGATCGGATATAGTTGCAAGATACGGAGGAGAAGAGTTTTCCGTTATATTGCCGATAACAGATATTAATGGAGCTATTGCAGTAGCGGAAAGAATAAGATTTAATGTTCAGGAATACGAATTTCCCGGGCAGGATAAACCTTTAAGAGTAACAGTAAGTTTAGGAATAGCTGAATACAAAAAAGGATTGAATCCGGCGCAATTGATAAAAAATGCGGATATAGCATTATACCAGTCAAAAGAAAAAGGAAGAAACAGGGTTAGCGTATTTGAAGAAAAAAAGTAATATGGATTTAAAAAAAAAATTGTCTGAATGCAGATTATACGGGTTTACGCCGGACAAATATTTGAACGGCAGAAATCTTCTTGAAATAGTTGAAATGCAATTAAGTTCCGGAGTTGACATTATTCAGCTTCGTGAAAAAAAAATGAGCGACAGGGAAAAATTCAAACTGGCTATTGAAATAAAAAAAATATCAGAAAAATATAATAAAATATTTATTGTTAACGATGATATAACAATAGCCCAATTATCAGACGCCGATGGAGTTCATCTTGGCCAGGACGACATAGAAGTAAAATACTGTAGGAAAATATTAGGAGAAAAAAAAATTATAGGATTATCAACTCATAATGAAAATCAATATTCTGAAGGTCAGTTGAGTTGTGCTGATTATACGGCAATAGGTCCGGTTTTTCAAACATTTACAAAAGACAATCCGGCGCCTGTTGTAACTTTGAATAAACTTCCGGAAATATTAAAAACCAAAAAAAAGTTTACTGTGGCGATAGGCGGTATAAATCAAGGAAATATAGACTGTTTATCAAAATTTTCAATTGATTGTTTCGCTGTAGTTTCGGATATTGTTTGTTGTGACGATATAAAAAGTTCTGTTAAAAGATTAAAAAAAATTATAGACAGAATTAAGGAAAAAAATAAAAGTTTAAATATAAAATTAAGGTGAAATAATGAAAATAACTCCTATTGAAATTGAAAAAATTGAATTTAAAAATTCTATGTTTTTTGGATATGATAAAAATCAGGTAAGGAGTTTTTTAAATGAAATATCTTCAGACATTTCAGAAATTATAAAAGAAAATTCAATTTTAAAAGAAAAAGTAATTGAATTGCAGAAAGTTCAGCAGGATTATCAGAATATGGAAAAAAAACTTCAGGATACCTTGATGATTATTCAGGAATTTAAAAAAAATGTACAGGATTCTGCAAGGAAAGACGCGGAACAGTTTATAAATGAAACAAAACTTCAATGTAATATTATGATAAATGAAGCTGAAAAAAAAGTAGGTGAACTGAAAAAAGAATACAATACTTTGATGCTTGAAAAAGGGAAAATTATTTCGAAATTAAAGTTTATGCTTCAGGAAGAATTAAATGTGATTGAATCATTTGAAAATTCTAATAAAGAATCTATATGAAGAACAAAAGGTAATTTTATTAATTAAAAAAAATATGGAAAAAAACAGCAGCAGCGTTAATATGAAAATAAAAGTCAAGGCTAATGCAGGGAAAAATGAAATTATAGGCTTTATGGATCAAGATACTTTAAAAATAAAAATTAAGGCTCCGGCAGTAGATAATAAGGCAAATAAAGAACTTATAAGTTTTTTATCGAAAACAATGAATTTATCAAAAAACAATATTGAGATAATAAGCGGTTTTGGAAATCCGTTGAAACTACTTCGTTTAACAGGCATAACAAGGTTGGGGGCAGATTCCATAATTCAGGAAAAAATAAGTTTGAAAAAATAATATGAAAAATAAACATCTGCAGATAAATTTTAAATTTAAATATCAAATGATGCTGGTATTTTTCATAATTGGAGTAGGAACAATTATTTTATCTCAGGGAATACTTCAAAAAGTTGTGGAAATAAGACTTATTAACCTTGCAATATCCGATATAAAGCAATATGTAATTCCTAATTTTAAAGATTTAATAACTTTATCAGTAAAACTTGATGATGATATAATTTTAGCTAACAGCGCAAGAAAAGTGAATTATTATAACAATATAAATTCATTCAGAATTACAGATGATAACGACAGGATACTTGTAAGCAATTTTTCTGAAGAAATCAATCAGATTTATAAGTATAACCTGACATTCTTTAAACAAGATAAAATACTGTTTGCTGATGAATCGCAATCAGAAGTTAATAAGTTATTTTTGAAAAATAACACTGATTCAATAGAAATTTATTATCTGTTTTCTTTTATGCATAAACAAGAACAGATTAAAAGAAAAATATTTTTGACTATATCTAAAAATTTTGTTAATAAAGTTAATGAAGATTTAAAACGTAGATTTTTATTGATAGGCTGCGGGATAAGTATACTGAGTGTATTGTTTGGTTTTTTATTCAGTGAGAAAGTAAGCAGAAAAATAGAAATTATTAAATCGGCGGCCCAAGTTATAGGTTCGGGAAATTTTATGCATAGAATAACCATTAAGGCTGCTTTGAAAGACGAACTTGTAGATTTATCAGCAGACATAAATAAAATGGCGTCAAGTCTGAAAGAAGCAGAATCAATGAAACTTGAAAATGAGAGATTTGAGCAGGAACTTAGAATAGCAGAACAGATACAGCAGACTTTGCTTCCTGTTTCAACACCGAAAACGGATAACTTTGAGTTTGGAAGCATATATTATTCTGCAAAAGAAGTTGGCGGAGATTATTTTGATTGGATAACTGTTGATGATAATCATCTTGGAATAGTTTGTGCAGACGTGTCAGGCAAGGGAGTTCCCGGGGCTTTTGTAATGGCTATTACGAGAAGTGTTCTTCGTTCATACGCAGTGAATATTTTATCTCCTGGAGAACTGCTTAAAAAAGTGAATGCTCTTTTGAAAAAAGATATGAAAAAAGGAATGTTTGTAACTATGTGGTATGGTATTCTTGATATAAATACAGGACAAATAAAATTTGCTAATGCAGGGCATAATCCAGTGATAATTTATAGGAATAATAAAAAAGATATAGAGATTATGGAAACTCAGGGATCTCCGCTGGGTATTTTGAATGAAAATATTTTTAATAAAAAATTGGTTGAAACCGAAATTGTTTTGTCTGAAGGAGATATTTTAATACAATATACAGATGGAGTTACTGAAGCATTTAATTCCAATAAAGAAATGTTTGAGTTTGAAAGGTTATATGAAGTTATAAGAAATTCTGGGAGTAACATTTCTGCTCAGCAAATGATAGATAACATTAATGAAAATGTTAAAAAGTTTGTGAATGAGTATGAGCAGTCAGATGATATTTTAATGGTATCAATTAAAAAAAAAACAAAACAGGGATAAAATTTTGAAGTTTACAAGATTAAATAATACAATTTTAAACAAAGGTTTTTTTAGGTTTATTGCACCTGGTTCTAAAAGTGTGACCAACAGGGCATTGATAATGCTTGGATTAAATGAAAATAAGGCGGCATTAGAAAATATTCTTATTGCAGAAGATACGCTTGTGATGATTAATGCGCTGTATGATTTAGGCGCTGAATTAATATTTGATTGTAAGGTCAATATTTTGACTAAAACTGGAATATGCCAACCACGTAACAGAAATGTATATTTGGGATATGCTGGCACCGCATACAGATTTTTATTGCCTTATTTATTGACTATGCGTGGTAAATTTAAAATGTATGGAGAAGAAGAACTGCATAAAAGACCTATAACTGAGCTTATAAGTTGTATGAAAAATTTAGTTGACGGAATGGTATATGAGGATACTGGAAATCGAAGTATTTATTGTGAGATAAATAAATTAAAAAATATTTCATCAGTTTCTGTTGATCCTGTAAAAAGCAGTCAGTTTTTAACTGCATTACTTTTGGTTATTCCTGTTATATATGATAAATTCACAATAGAATGCACCAACAAACCTGTATCATCAACATACATAGATTTAACTATGGATATGCTTAAGAAAACCGGAATAAATATCGAACAGGAAAATTATTCGGCATACAAAATTTTCGGAAAACAAAAATATAATTTTTTAAAATATAATATAGAAGGAGATTATTCTGCCGCATCTTATTTTTTTGCTTTATCTGCAATAAGCGGAATCAGGTCTGAAATTCTTAATCTTGACTGCTTAAGTAAACAGGGTGATAAAAAGTTTATTGAAATACTCGAACGTATGGGTTGCGTGGTAAACTATAAAAATTCTTGTAATTCTATAGAAATTTTACCTCCTGAAAAATTGCGTTCTGCCGGAGAAATAGATATGTCGAAAATGCAGGATGTAGTGCCTACAGCAGCTGTTGCCGCTGTGTTTGCAGAAGGAGAAACTAAAATAGTAAATATAGAAAATT
>JAGOBX010000529.1 GCA_017999075.1 Candidatus Babelota bacterium
ATTCAATGATATTGCTTTCCTCATCTATTAAAACTCCATCCGTTTCTTTATTTTTTACTAAAGCAAGAGTAGCCCAATTTTTTCGGCTACTATGATATTCTATTAAAATATTTAAATCAATATCAGCTATAATATCTGCATTATATACAACCACATCATCCGGATAAAAATATTTTTTCAGCTTACCAATTCCGCCGCCTACTCCGAGTATGCATTCTTTTTCAACCGAAATATTAAATTCCAGTTTTTTTGTTTTTAAAAATTCTATTATCATATTGGAAAGATGATGTACATTGATACTTATATCTGAAATTCCAGTTTTTTTTATTCTATCTGCGCATATTTCCAAAGGTGTTTTATCAAAAATAGGAATAATTGGTTTAGGAATAAAATTTGTTATAGGTCTAAGTCGTGTTCCGAAACCGGCAGCAAGTATAAACGCTTTCATTTATAAATCCGCCATTTTCTGTTTTCATCAAAAAAATTCTTTTCTTCAATATTAATTTTAGAAAATATATTTTTTAATACGTTTTGATTATCCACACACTTTCTGAACAAATCTGATCCGTATAAAATATCTATAGCAGGTATTTTATTTTCATATTCATATGCTCCTGAATACCATTCAAACTTTTCAGGATATAATTTTTTTAAAAGATATATCAAAATCAATGCTGTTCTAACAGGCTTGAATTTTTTCCGATCAATAACGTGAAAAAATAATCCGCCGCATATCTCATTTTTAAATTTATCAAAAGTTGGTCTAAAGTAAATCTGACGGAAACATACTCCGCCTAATTTAAATCTATTTATTTCTTTCAATAATTCAGCCGGATTTATAAAAGGAGCCCCTATAATCTCAAATGGTCTTGTTGTTCCTCTTCCTTCAGAAATATTTGTAGCTTCAAATAAACAAGTTCCCGGATAAGTTACTGCAGAAGTTATACTGGGAATATTTGGCGATGCCGGAATCCATTCATTTTTATATTCATCAAAATATTTTTCTCTCGACCAATTTTTCAATTTCACTACTTCCAATTCCAATTTTTTAAACTTTAAATTTTTCAGCATAATTGCGAACTCGCCTATAGTTAACCCATATCTGTTTAAAATAGGGAATAATCCGACAAATGAATTATATCCTTCAGAAATAGTGTTTCCTTCTATGTCTATTCCATTAATAATATTAGGTCTGTCAAGCACTAATATTTTTTTTCCGTTTTTTTCACATGCTTCCATGCAATAATACAATGTCCATAGATATGTATAATATCGGCTTCCTACATCTTGTAAATCAAAAATAATAAAATCTATATTTTTTAAATATCTATCATTAATTTTACGAGTTGAAGAATATAAACTTACAAGATTTATACCAGTCAAATTATCGATAGAATTCGGTGTCTCAATCATATTAGCCTGTTCAGTGCAATAAAATCCGTGTTGAGGCGAAAATAAATATTTTATTTTTAGTTTTTTATTTAATTCAATATGAGAATATTTTAAATCTTGAGTTACTGAAGCCTGATTACATACTATTCCTGCGCAATATTTTTTTTTTTTATAAGTAATTTTTTCAAGATAATTATCTACTCCATTTTTTATTATTTCACTCATTTTATTTGTTTCTCGCATCTTTTACAATAAAATTTTTCATTAGTTTTTTCTCCGCATTCACAAATATATCCTTTAAGTTTTGCCGGATTTCCATAAACAAGACCATAATCAGGAACATCTTTTGTAACAACAGAACCTGCTCCTACAAAAGCATATTGCCCTATTGTTATTCCGCATACAATTGTTGCATTAGCTCCTATAGTGCATCCTTTTTTTAAAAAAGTAGGTTGAAATTCTTCTGATTTTTTTTTTCTAAATGACCTTGGATTAATATCATTAGTAAATACAACAAAAGGTCCTACAAAAACATCATCTTCAATTTTCACTTTATCCCATACAGCTACACCATTTTTAATTTTAACATTATTGCCAATTATTGCGCCTGTTTCAACAAATACATTATCGCAAATATTACAATTTTCTCCAATTTCAGCATTTTTCAGTATATGCGCCCATGCCCAGATTCTCGTACCAGCGCCTATTTTATCTGATTCTACCAATGCAGTTTGATGAACAAAATATTTCATAATTCAATCTCTAATAATTAAATAAAATTTAAATCTATTTTCTATGTTATTATTTTATAAATTTATCAAATCACTCAAAGAAACAACTCTGCCAAGTGATTTTTGAAAAAAAAACAATTCGTTATTATGTGAATCCTCAGAACTCGACGTCATACATTCTCTTATGAAAAATAAATTATACCCGAAATTATACGCATCTCGAGCAGTTGAGCTAACACAACATCCAGTAGTTAATCCTGAAAAATATAAATTTTCAATTTTATAATTTTTCAATTTTTTTTTCAAATCAGTATCATAAAAACCGCTGTAAAATTTTTTTTTTACTATTATTTCATTTTGAATAGAATCTTTCAATTCTTTTATTATTTCAGCGCCTGAGGTATTTTCAATACAATATTTCCTATTGAGTTCAATATCTTTTTTCCCCCAGTACTTCATTTCAGAAGAATGTTCTGTTACAACATGAATAATAATCTGAAAATTTGATTTAAAAAAATTTTTAACTGCTAAAATATTTTTTATTATTTTTACAGAACCCGGGATATAAACTGGACTCGATTCATTTTTAACGAAGTCATTTTGCATATCAATTACTAATAAGGCAGAATTTTCAATCATATATATTTTAACATCCGAATAATAATTATTTTTTTATAAACTTTTCAATAATGTAATTTTATTCTCTAAAAACTGATAAAAAATTTTAGTTTTATATTTACCATTGACTAAATCTTTTAACATATTATTTATAGTTAATAA
>JAGOBX010000530.1 GCA_017999075.1 Candidatus Babelota bacterium
CTCTCCGGGAGTGATTAAGTTGTCGAAAATCGACAGGCATTATAAATATTGATTTATTAAATTTTCGATAACTGCGGACGCATTTGAATTATTCTTTTTAGCAAACTTTTTTAGTTTTTCCATAGCAGAAATTAAAATCCTGATATTGTACCTTTCTTTTTCACCGTCAACATCTTTATTTTTTTTAGGTTCTGTAAAAATATTTTTCGCAATTACATCACATTTGTCATCAAAAAGTAAATTGTCTCTGTTAATAAATTCATTTTTTACTTTTGATATGTATTTTTTCTTTGCTTTAATTTCTTCCTGTTTAACTTTCGGATAAAACTTTTTAAGTAAAATATCATTACATTCAACATTATCTAACAAATGTTGATTCTCTTCAAGATAAGTGAATATTTCTTTTTTTAAATCTTTTTTCATAGCACCCCACATACACATAAAACCATACACACACATTATACACACGTGAAGTTAATTTGTAAAGATTTATTTTTAAAATATAAAGAACATTAATAAAATCAGTAAGTATGAAGTAAAAGCAAATCTATCAATTTTTTTCATTTTTTGATTGACAGCTTTTTTTAGCTTGTAATTTCTTTTTTTCTTGTGTTTCTTTTTCATTTCTAACTCTCCTATAATTGATTTTAGTGTATTTTGTTTGTATTTTGAATTGAAGTATATTTTTAATTTGTTTCCGTAAAAACACATATCCGGTCAAAATAATACTTGCAATAGTAAGAATAATATCTTTATCCATTTTTTACTTTTTTAAGGCGTTAATGAATATTTCAAGTTTTTCTTTTATTTCTTGAACTTCACTAACAACTTTTTTAACAGTTTGAACAGCTTCTTTAACATCATTAACAAGTTCGATTACATCTTCTTTGTCAATTTTTTTTGCTTTTTTGTATAAACTTTTTAAAAAATCTAACATGATTAACTCCTTTTACTTTTTCTTCTTTTTGTTTTTTCACTCAATAACAAATACCCTCCAACACCCAAACCGGCAAGTAAAATGGGATTACTTGCAACACTTGAAAAAAGACTGTATAAACCAGCACCGGCACCGACACCGACCGGCAATAAAGGATTTATACTTGTATCATTTTTTTTTTGTTCAGGTTCTGTTTGCTTTTCTTTTTTTTCTGTGTCCGTTTCTGTCTTTTCAGGTTCTGTTTTAGTTTCGGTTTCGGCTGCCTTTTTATTAGCATTTTCTACACCGTCTTTTATTTTCATTTCAAGATATTGTCTTATTGTTGGGTCAAGCATATCATACGGTACAAATGTTTTTTCACCTGTTAATGATTTTACTGTCATTTTTGCAAGTTGAATATATTTGTATCCATTAACCAAAATATTATCCAACACAGGTTTTATTATTTTAAAATTTACAGCTGTTACCGAAGGAATACTAAAACCTATAATTTGAGGCATAATTTTTTCAAGTTTTTGCATTAACTCTTTTTCAAGATTTTCATCAACACCAGCAATAGTTTGTTTTCCTGTTATGATGTTAATAATTTCATTTACAACAATTGAAATACGATTCATATAAAATAAACCGGGATAAAAACGTGTTGCAATTCTTGTTGTTGCACTTCCTTGGTTATGTATTACACCAATACGTACGTAATTTTGTAATTCAACCGGAAACATTGCAATACTTTTTTCATAATCAGGATTTAATTTATTTTTTGCATTTTCTAAAATTTTGCAATAATAATAAATACTGAAACAAAAAATATATGCTTGTGATTCCGGATTTGTCATAAATAATTGTTTTGTTTTATTTATGTCTTTGAAGTATTTTTTATAGTTATTCAACAAACCATTTAAAGTACTTTCAAGATATTGAAACAAACCAATTTCACCATCATAACCGACAGCTTTAAAATCATAATTACTTTCTGTTTTTCCGATTGCCAAAGCAATTATATAAAGATTAATATATTTGCTTATAAACGCATACATTGCCGGTTGATTTTTTTTGAATGTGTCAACACCAACAATAATTTTTCTTAAATTTTCGTTCATTATTTTCTCCTGATTACAGTTGCAACACTCCCGGTTCTTTTCATTTTTTTTGGAATAGGAACTTCTTCAAATATTAATTTGCTTGTCATACCCGAACCTAATTGATTTAATTTTGTCAAATCAGTTGAAATAACATAATTGTCTTCAAATGTTACGTCCGAATAATTAGAACCTGAATAAAGACACATAATTTTATTGACAGCAACATCGAATTTTAAATAAGCATTTGTTGAAGGACAAAAATATATTAAATTATCTGATTGTGCTGTTAAAGCAAAAGTCTTATCATGAAAAAAATTTTCAATTCCGTTCTGAGTAGGAAAATTTTCATTTACTTTTACAATAATATTGTTTACATATTCTGAATTTTTTAATAATACCAAACAATCAACAGTTTGTATAGTTTCTTCTGTTGTTAAGTCTCTAAGAACTGACATTGATAACATATTAAAAGGTTCGGTTAGTGTGAAGCCGTATTTTGCTACTACCGGGTCTGGAAAACCTCCATCAAGTCCCATAGTACCGTTTAAACCGTCTTGACCGATTGAAACATATAAACCATACGCAACATTTTTTAATTTTAAACTCCCGTCTAACTGTACCGCAGCACCCGAAAAAACTGAATTATATTCAGGCGGCAAAATTCCTGTTGATTGTATTCTTATTGCTTGTATTTTTGTTTTATCCATTTATTTTATCCTTTATAAAGTTAAATGTTTTGATATTTGTTTGTTGTAATTGTCTTATATCTTTTGCATATTCAATATAGATAACAGCATTGTTTCCGGCTTCACCGTATAAAGATACATCAATATCACTTATTTCATTTTCTTCAAAAGAGTCAATAATTAAATAATCAGCAT
>JAGOBX010000046.1 GCA_017999075.1 Candidatus Babelota bacterium
ATTCAATAACAGGGGAATATATAGACAAAATAAATGTTTCAAATAAAATCAATATTATTAATGGATTAGTACTTAAAGATAACAAGCTTTATATTTCGACATCAAGTCAATGGATGTATCTTGTAAAAGACGGAAATATAAAAATCCCGGTTGAGAATCAAACTTCCAGTTTTATACAGGGAACACTGGATAAATATTCAGATAACTTATACAAGACTGTTTGTGACAACAGAGAAAACGGCATAATTCAGAATTTATCCGACAATGGAATAATTGAAAATGAAATAACAGTTTTTTTTGAATCGAAAAATTTATTGACATTTGTTTTTTTATCAAAATCAATAGAAAACACTTATTATATTGCGACAGAAGAAGATGCTGGAGAAAATAATGTTATTAGAAATATTAAAGTTTATTCACAGGAAGGCAATCAGTTGTTTTCGGTTAATATTCCTGCGGTATATTATTCATATCTTGAAAAGCCTTTTCAAATAGATGGAGCGGGAAATATCTATCATTTGGTAAGTAAACCTGAAGGAATTACACTTATAAAACTTACGAGATTTAATGATACAAGGAGAATTTCCAGAACATATCTGAATTATCCTTCAGATTATATATCATCTCCAATTCATTATAATGATAACCTTTTAAAAGAACCGGAAGGATTCGATGCTGAAGGAATCGGTTTTTCAGATGTCAGTGAAGACAGAAGCATACAAAGACCAACAGCATCTGCATCAAATGTAACGAGAAGCGAAGCTCTTGTAATAGCTGAAGCATACAGAGATTTGCAGTGGACTGCAATATCTTCAAATATTTCTGCAGGAGCTGTAGTTGTAGGCGATGGACATACAATTAGAACCCCGTCATGGATTACTGCAGGAGTTAAAACAGCAGTTCCATATAAATGGGGAGGGTTTACATCAATAGAAACTTATTTAAGTCAAGTAGCTGCAGGAAAATATGCAGGTTCGGATTATACAAGCGATGTATCGTGGAGTGATAATTACTGCGTTGGTGTGGATTGTTCCGGTTTTGTTTCAAGATGCTGGCGCAGATCTTCTAAAGAAGGGACTTCAACTTTGCCGAATATTTCCGTTCAGTTATCAGGATTCGATGATATGAAAACAGGAGATATAGTAAATTATGCAGGCAGCCATGTGAGATTGTTTAATAAGAAAGAAGAAAACGGTACATACAGTTTCATAGAAGCTATGGGAACATACTGGCGTGTGATGAGCAGAAATTATACTGCCAGCGATTTATCTAATTATTTGCCCCGCCGTTACAACAATATTATTGAAATAGATTCGCCTGTTTTAATAGGAATATTTAATGATGCAGGTTCTGATGTAATTATAAAATGGAAAAAACCTGATTCGTCAAATATTCAAAATATAAAAATATACATTGGCACAGACGGAGAATCATATAATGTAGGTGCATCAGTCTCTGCTTCAAGCGGTCAAACGACACTGACAGGTCTTACATCAGGAATTTTATATTATATAAATGCAACATATTCTGACAGTTCTGGAAGAGAGGGGCTGTATTCAAAAGATTATGCGATAATTCCAAACAGTTCTTCGGCAAAATCCGATGTTTTGATAATTGATGATGAGAAACGTTACGGCAGTCATAATATAGTTAAGTATTATGCTCCTTCATTATTGAATGCAGGATATTATTTTGATGTATGTTCAGCTGAAGCAATAACAGGAGATACTGTAAACCTTTCAGATTACTGGACAGCAGTATGGTTTACAGGCCGCGGTTCATCAACAGGAGGAGATACGTCGCTGAATGCTTCAGAACAATCGAAATTACAAACTTACCTTGAGGCAGGCGGAAACTTATTTATTTCTGGACAGGAAATAGGATATGATTTAGAAGCCAAAGGAATAGGAACGTCTTTTTTAAATAATTATTTAAAAGCAGATTACAAATCTGACGATGCAGGGAACGACGTTGTTTTAACAGGAGTTACAGGAAGTTTGATGTCTGGAGTTACAGCTGAATTAGATGAGGATAACGGATTGGTAAATGACGGAGGCGCATATGATGCGAGGTATCCTGATGTAATATATTCATACGGAACAGGAGATACAATATGCCAGTATTCTGCCGGCAATGGCGGCGGAGTTTCGTTTAAAGGTATATTCCCTCCTGGAAGTGAAGAAGGGTCTGTTATATATTTATCATTTCCTTTTGAAACCATAAAAACTTCAAGTTCGAGAAATACTGTTATGTCGAAAATAATGGGTTTTTTTGGGGTTCCTGAAACAGATACCTCCCCACAAATTTCAATAGGTGATAATTATACAGGCGTACCGAATAATTCTTTTCAAATTTTGTTGACAGCAGGAGATGATAAAGATACTTCTGCGGGACTAACGTGGTCATTATCAGGTGCGTCTGTTATTTTATTTGATACAATATATACTGTAGAATCTTCAAATGATTATATTCAGGTTAATCCTGGCGGCGCTGCAGGAACTGATACGTTTTTTGTTCAAGTAACTGATTCTGACGGAATGACTGACAGTAAAGAAATTTCTATAACATTGCAATTAATTGCAATACCGGACACGCCTGTAATTTATTATGTGAAGAATAATTCAGTTGATACATCAGTAGATATATGCTGGCAGAATGATCCTAAAGCGTATAAATATGTTATTTACAGTTGTACGGATAATTTTAATTATCTGCCAAGATATACTGTATATTCTCCTGAAACTACTTTGAATATAGAGGATATATCAGATAATACAAAATATTATTTTAAAATAAAATCATATAATAGCGTTGATACTCCAAGTGAAGCTTTTTCAATGATACTTGGATTAAAAACAACATCTGGGTCGCCGGATATAGTTTTAGTTGAAGATGATTTCAGCGTATTTCCGCATGATTATATATCTAAATTTGTTGGAGCAATTTCAGATGGAGCCAACAAACCTTTTGACTGCGTTTTATCTACAGGTGTTACAGACGGAAGTGTGAATTTGAATGATTATAGGACAGTTATATGGTCGTGCGGAAATGATTCTAATATTTACGGGACTTCTCTGTCAAGTCTTGAAATCGATAAAATAAAAGATTTTCTTGATAACGGAGGAAATCTGTTTATATCAGGAAATGATATAGGTTCGGATTTATCTGTGCTTGATAATGAATTTTATGAAAAATATTTGAAATCAAGTTTTGGTTTTACTGATTCATTCCGGTCAGATTTGACTTGTTTGTCAACCGGAATATTAAGCGGTATATCGGATTTTGTAATTTATACAGATGACGGTTCTGCGGCCGGCTCTGCAGCATATATGGCAAAATCCCCTGACAGAACTAACATAAGTTCCGCTGATTCTGTAAATGGTGGAAAAGTTACTTTAAGATATCCTTCGACAGGCTGGGCCGCAGGAATAGATTTTACCGGGGGGTTTGGAATACAGGGAGATGACGATTATCCGTATCTTGAAACATCCAAAAAATTGAGCAAACTTGTAATGTTCACTTTTGCTTTTGAATGTATAAATGACATAACTGTTAGGCGTAATATTATGTCAAAACTAATAAATTATTTTGATAGTTCGTCGGTGGCTGGACGGATTGATGTTGAAAATGATGATAATGATTCGGGAGTTACAGTATATCTTGTAAGTATTTCAAGCAATGATACTGTAACAACATATACAGATGAAAAAGGCAGATTTAGATTTGATTATCTTGAATCGGATTCGTATTATGTGACTTTGAAAAAATCAGGATACAGTGATTTTTCTACTGTTTCATTCAATTTATCAAGTAAAACTGATACTTTAATAATTGCTTCAATGTCTGACAATGCAGTTGATTCTATTCCTGATGAATCAGATACAATTTTTAGATATATTGCAGATACAGTGACTTCCGCAACAAGATTTGAACTTAATACAAATAATGTAGATACTTTAATTTTGGAAATACCAGATGAATATGCCAATAAATGGATTTTAACTATTGATTTACCATCGTCAAACTGTACTGTAGTTGTTTCTGGAATACCACAAAATTTATTGAATACAACAGACACTTCGTTAATTGGAAAATATGAATATGGAATTAATCGCGGAATGCAAATTGAAGTTTATAATTCTGCCGGGACTGATATTTCAGAATTGCTGTCTGATAGTCCGGTTATAGAATTTAATTATTCTAATATCAATATATCTACAGCAGAACATAATTTGAGATTTTACTGGCTGGATACTTCAGATTCAAAATGGTACGAAGCTGCAAGCCAGTCTAATAGTCCGGGATTTGGTAAAAATTATTTAATATACCCTGATTCTAATTATATACAACTCGAAGTTAAACATTTGTCCCACTGGTGGCTTGGAAACTTAATAGATACTCTTACAGTCATAAAAAATACAGATTCTTCAATTGAGACTGCTACTGCAAATGCAGTTAATGTTTCTGTGCTGTCTTTTTATGTTATAGGCGATACATTTACTAATAATAGTGATTCGTTAGTTTCTATATGTTTAGGAAATAAAGGAAATATAGATTCTTCTCATATAAACAATATAAAATTATGGTTTGATAGCGATAGCAATTTTATATATAATTCAGGAGATGTGTTTGTTTCTTATTTATACTGGGATAATGGAACAAATTTATGGAAAAATGATTCTTTAAACTATTATTTGGCATCAGGTGCAAATTTTGTGCTTACGATTGATATTGCAGATACTGCAGTTGATGGAGAAACTTTTCAGGCATATATACCTTTATATGGAATAGATTCTTTTGATGAAAATCCTGCTCCTGAAACCCAGCAAATAATTAATAATACAGTTTTGACAATAACTGTTCCTTTAATATCAGTAAATATAACTGTTTTATTAAATGATACCGGAACAGGATACAATGGTAATTTTGCTGATTTTATTCCAGGCAGTAAACTTGCATACACAATAGAATTTTCGAACTTAAAAGGTGCGCTTGCTGATACTGTTTATATAAGGCATTATATTACTGATATAATTGAATACATATCAGGAAGTATAGAGCTGGACACTGATATATCTGATGGTTCTGGTTATACTGTATGTACTGACAGTTCTGATTTGGATCAGGCTGACTATAATGTAAGTCAGCCTGGAGTTATTACTGCATTTATAAGGCAGATGAATCCGTATCAAACAGGAAGATTGAGATTTAAAGTTTATATTCCATAAAATTTTAAATGTTTGAAAATGTATTATGAAAATTAATATTTTTGTTTTATTGATGTTTTTTTTCAATATCAGTAATTTGATTGGGGAACAGCTGTTAATTGAATCATCAATTTCTTTAAATACTGCTGTTATTGAAATTCAGACAGATACGGAATGTTATTCTAGATTGATGTTTGGAGAAAAAGAAAATAAATTATCTAATATTTTATTGCAAACAGATATGACTAAAAAACACAGATATGAAATTTCTAATTTATCTGAAGGTACTAAATATTTTTATAAAATAGAATACTATACAGATGTTTTTAAGCAATCTTCAGGAATAGGAAATTTTGTTACTTTAGGAATTCCATCGCCATTTATAAATGAAATGAAAGTTATTTCGGATATAAGAAAAATTAAATTCTTAGTAAAAACCAATATCCCGATAAAATATGAAATTGAGATAAATAATATAAAACTAATTGATAGCGAATATAAAACTGAAATTGATTTTGATATAGATAATTTGAAACCTGGAACGGAATATTTATATTCATTGAGAATATATAATGAAAAAAATGTGGAGCATACTGAAACCGGAAAAGTTAGAACCAGGGATAATAATATGGCATTATATAAAAAAACCGAAGGAACATTTAATATAAATCCTGAAGAAAAGTTTATAAAAAATGAACCTCCTATTATTGATCGCATAACAGACGGAAAATTGAATTATTTTACAGGGCTTGCAACTTCAGGAAATATTAAAACAGATAATCAGAGTATTATAATAGATCTTGAGCAGGACACTGAAATAGAAAAAATAAAAGTTTACTGGAGAGGACTTGCATACAGCAAAAATTATTTAATTATGTTGAGTAAGGATAAAAAAAAGTGGGAATTGGCTGAAAAAAATATTGATGCGTTAAAAGGAATTCAAATGCTTTCTGAATCCGGAGATCCTGTGTTTATGAATGAAATATCAATTAACAAATCTGGACGTTATGTCAGACTATGGATCCCGCAGAACAGTGATTTTTATTGTAAACACAATCATTGGAATTATGTTCAGATTTTTGAAATTGAAATTATAAATAATAAATTTTGAAAAATCCGGAGGTGTAAAAAAATATTAAATTAAAAATGTTAAAAAATTTTTCAGGAGGTTTTAAAATGGGAAATAAAATGAAATTAGTTTGGACAGTATTGTTTCTGATTACGGTGTTCGTATTTAATGCAAGAGGAGTTTTTGCAAATGGAACTGCCTCAGGTGTGAGTATTCAGACAGGTTGGGACAGCGGTGTTTCTAATGTTGCAGATACATACGGAGATTTAGTTGTGAGTTATAGAACTGCAAGCGGCGGAGCTGATATTTTTGCGACTCCGGCATCGTTTGTTTCATCTACGGTATCAAGTGTGTATGGAAATACTTTACCTGTTTCTTATACGCCGCAAACAGTAATGCCTGGAGATACAGTATGGTTTTTGCTTACTGTAACAAATAAAGGAAATTCTTCAGATACTATAACTTTTTCCACACAGAACTTTAATTATTACGGAATGGGGGCAGATTCTATTATAGTAACATATTGGAATTCGGCTAAAACAGCTCAAGTTACTAATACATCGTTGCTTGCAGAAGATGCCAGTGAACAATTTAATGTGGCAGTATATTTTTTAAATGGATTAGACCATGAAGATTCAATGACTTTTGAAGTTAAAACAATTTCAAAAGGAGGATTGGGAGGAGATACTGAAGGTTATGTAGGGGCAAATTTATTAAGTTATGCGGGAAATGGTGATGACACAATTTTATTGTCTGCTACAGTTTATTCTTTGGTGGCTCAGATTTATGTTTCGAAATCCGTTACTCTTGATAATACAGGATTGACTGATTATGACGGAGATACTTCGCTGGTTGTTCCAGGATCAGTTTTGGTTTTTGATATAACATATGACAATGATGGAACAGGAGAAGGAGATACTGTAACTATAGTAACATATATACCCGCTAATACGGATATTGATACTGCTACAGCAGCAATGTGTTCGCCAGATACTAATAATAATGCAAGCTCTATCACAATACAATTTTCAAACGATGGAAGTTCATGGCATTCTACAGCGCTTTCTACTGATAACAGAATAAAATGGATTTTGGGGAATGCGGTTTCAACTCAGGATAATGATGAAGGAACTGATACTCAAGGCGCGGTTGACGGAACTGTTCAGGATGCAGACAGCGGTAGATTGCAATATAAAGTTATAGTACGATAAATTCTGTATTTTAAAATAAATCAGAATTTAAAAAAATTCTGATATAGGGAAATTTTATAATTTTATATTTGATGATTTATAAAACTAAAATTATTAAAATTTTTATAACAGGAATTATATTCCTATTAATATTTTTTTCACATCTGATATACGCTGATGGTATTTCAGCCGGCTCGTATATCAGATGGGGAAATATTAATTTTAACGATTTGACAGATACTTCAGGAGAACTTGCGGTTTATTATACATTACCAGGTTTTTCTACGGTTATGTATAATTTTTCTAACGACGGAAATACTGTAGTTAGTCCGGTTTACGGAAATACTTTATTTTTTAATGAAACAGAAGTTTTTTGTTTAAATAATGAGACAAAAGTAATTTCATTCAGTTTAGTAAATAATGGAAATACATCAGCTGTTATTATGATTGACACAAGCATAATAAGTTATTCAAGACCTGAAATTTCTGACAGTGTTTCGGTATATGTTTATATTGATTCTAATAATGATAGTACGTTAAATCCTGGGGATTATGCTGTTGACAGTATTTCTCTGGAAGCAGGAAATGAGACTAATTTATTGTTTGTAATGAATTTTTTTGATGGTATAATTTCAGGTGATACTTATAAAATAAATATAACTGCTTTTAATATAAATTCTGATACAGGTGGATACATAGGATCAAATAATATTCAATATTGCGGAGAAGGGAATTCTTCAAAAATGATAAATGCGAGATTTGGAATTCCTTATGATATAATTTGTCCTGACTGGGCAGACACTTTTTATCAAATTAATGTGGATAATATAATAGGAACAGATAATGAATATATTATTGCATTAAATAACGTAGATATTTTAAGAGTTTTTATTACAAGTCAGACGGAATTAGATAGCTGGACAATAATAGTAAATCCTGTTGATACTGGCGGATATCTGCGTTTAAAATCTCCTGATACTGTTTTCATAGCTTCAACAAATTATAATAACATTTCACGTTCAGGATATGGAGCAGGGAAATTGCTTCAGGCAGATATGTTTGATTCAACATATTCTTCTGCAGGGATAAATTATTATTCGGACAGTCCGATTATTAAAATAAATTATTTATCAAATAGTATATCAACTGATTATGGGTTGCTTAGATTTTATTATTTAAATTTAAGCGATTCGGTATGGTATGAAGCTACTGATTTGGCAAATGGCGCTGCGCCTAATAGTTTATATTCGGTAGAATCAGAAACCGGAAATTTATCTTTAAATATACAGCATTTATCTCACTGGTGGCTTGGTTCTTTAATAGATACAGTAACAGTAATTAAAAGTATTAATAATTTAACAGATACAGGATTAATAAATGATACATTTGTAGGCGGCTCAATTTTTATAATGGGAGATACAGTTGCAGGTGATACTCTTGTAATGTTTGGAATAGAAAATTATGGTGACATTGATACAAGTGCAATTGATTATATTTCTTTATATGAAGATGTGAATAATATTGGAAAATATGAAGAAGGGATAGATACTTTTGCCGGAATATTGAATTTGTCAGGAAATAGCTGGATTAATAGTTCATTAAATTATCATTTTAGCGATAATGATACTGGAAATAATTTTATAGTTACAGTTAAAATTAACAATAATGCAGTTTCGGGTGAGACATTTCAAATGATAATACCGGCTATGTTTGTAAAATCATCAGATGAAAATACAGGTCCGGCTTTACTAATTACAGGATTTGATTCGGTAACAGTTATATCTTTAAGCAGCTCAGCTGGAATAATAGCATTTACATATCCTTCAACATCAGGAAACCCGATAGATACAACTGTGTCTTCAATAACAGTGATTGGGACAATAAGCGGAGCATCTGCAGGAAACACCGTAACAATATATTTAGGTTCAACGCCGTGCACGTCTATAATATTGACTAACGCAGATTCAACATTGTTCAGTTGTTCTGTAACGCTCAGTTTAGATACAAATTACATAAGCGCGTATCTTGATACCGGAATAATATCAGATTGGGATACGATACAGGTTAATCATATTATGACTTATATTATTTCTGGAACAATTGACAGAGAAGGATCATTAGTTGATTCAGGTGTAATTATAAATATTTTTAACGGCATGGAAACACAAAGTACAATTACAAATTCATCCGGATATTATTCTTTAACAGTTAGTTATTCCGATACATATATTGTTAGATTTTTAAAATCCGGATATAAAACCCACCAAATAAATATATATGTTTCTTCAAATTATAATATTGATACTTTAGTATTGACTGCAGGAGATTTTATTAATGATGGTTCAATAAATGCAAAAGATTCAGCTTTTATTAGAAAATATTTTGGGCAAATATTGCCTGAATATGACATAGACGGTGATAATATAATAGGCGCTGTTGAAAAAGAATATTTGATAAGAAATTATTTAAAATAACAATTATAAATTTTAAGTTGAAAAATTTTTCCGGTTTATTTTTTAAATATCCATGCCTTATATCCAAAAAATATTTTAATCGCTTGATAAAATTTGTTAGGTAATAATTTTTTTAATATATATTTTCCAATGAAAAATTGGAGATTTGTAAGCTTATTGCATAATTCCACTTCAAACAGAAAATGAAATTTTTTATTTTTATAACGGTAACGTACTATTTTTGAAGCAATATAACCAAAAAGATTAGGTGAATATGCGGAACTTGTAGAATGAACATATTCTTTATATTGGTTATATGAATTAAATTCTTTATGAAACGGATAATTTGCTATTGCAGCATATGCAGAACATTTTTTTGCATAATTATGAGGCAGCCATGTTATCCTTTTATATGAATTGTCAGGCATTTTATAATTTCCCCATTCTTCTAATGTCTGAGGAGCTTTGAAATTGTGTTTTGTTACAAGAAGTTCAAATATTGAAGTTCCGGGAAGAGGAATTAAAATAAACCACCCCAATACTATATGATTATTGTCAGCGGAAATTCTGTCTATTACAGATAATGTGGCTTGAAAATCTTCTTCGTGTTCATCAGGGAAACAGCAGATAAAACTTACTCTGTGTGTTATTTTATTTTTTTTCAATATATCGACTGTTTTTTCTATTTGTTCGATTTTTATATCTTTTTTTATTATTTCATCAAGCATCCTTTGAGATCCTGATTCAGCTCCTAAACTTAAATAATAACATCCTGATTTTTTTAACACATCTACAAATTCCTGCCCTATTTCATTATATGCTTTAACAAAAGTATCAAATCTGCAAAATGAACTCCAGCGAATTTCTATTTTTTTGTCAATTACAATCTTAAAAATTTCGAACGCCCTTCTATAATCAATAAAAAATTCATCGTCAAAATCAAAATAAAAATTTGAAACCTTATATTTTTTTTTTAAGAATTCAATTTCTTCAACAACTCTTGCTGCTGATTTTTGTCTGTATTTACGTTTATTCATAACAGGATTATAACAAAAACCGCATCTATACGGACATCCACGCGAAGTATGTACAGGCATAGCTAAAGATTTGAAAATATGTCTCCCGAGCAGTTCGAAAGGTAAATCGATATCAAGTTTTTCCATATCTATGAAATCTCTGGGGGGGTTGATAAAAATTTTATTTTCATTATTTTTATATCCGATTCCTTTTATATTTTCAAATGATTTTTTATGTATCATAGCGTCAGCAAGTTCTTTTACAGTTTCCTCCCCCTCTCCAATAACTACCACATCCACCAATTTGTTTTTAAGAGATTCTTCAGGCAGCAATGAAGGATGAACTCCGCCAAGAACTATAGGTATATTAGTATTGTAATTTTTTATTTTATTGGCAATATTCAATCCATTTGTGATAAAATCTCCTGTTAACATGGTTATTCCGACAAATAGATAATTATCATACTGTAATTCGTTTAAATTTTGGATTCCATAATGAAAAATTTTGACTTCGATATTTATCTTTTGTAAGGCTTTTGCAACGTATAATAAACCAAGGGCAAAACTCATCCCCATAGATTTGCTGCCCGGATATACTAATAAGACTTTTTGTTGATTCATTTTAAATAATAGTTATATTTATTTTACAAATTTAAATAAAAATTTTGATGATATTCTTTTAATTGATTTCAAAAAACCGAAAAATAGTATTAATACTCCAAACTTATTCAAATGCCTTGCAGTTTTTAATGCTGATCTGAATTTTATAAGAATAAGTTGAATAAAAAATATATAAAAATATTGGCTGACAGTTTTAATTTTAAAATTTTTGTCAATATAAATTTGTGAAGATTTGAGCGGAGTTTGATTATTAATGAGAGTAATCAGTGAATCCAGTAATTTTGGAATAAATATTTCTGCTGCATACATATTATTTGCTTTTAAATACATATTTTCCGCTATTTTATTTCGTTCGTGTTCATTTTGTAAATAAAATTTAATTTTATTAAGCAAATCATTTTTATTGTAAAACACTTCGATTTCTTTTCCTGGTTCAAAAGTATATTTAATTGAAGGAGAATATTCTGTTAGACAAAAAGAACGGGTCATTCCGATTTCCATAGGTCTTCCTTTATTTTGACGTATATTTTGAGACAAAATATTATCATCATTAAACCATACATTGTGCGCATTAGAAAATGAATATATATCTGTTTTAGTAAAATTCAAATTGATTTTTGATTTTAAAAAAATTTCGCGTATTTCCGATTTTTCTATAAACCCGTTTTCGCTTTTTTTTCCAAAGGTTTCTATTTTTATTCCATTTTTTTTTATAAAATCAATATATTCCATTCTATCTGATTTTGAACAATCTCCTACAAATGAAACATCATATTCTTTTTTTAAATCTTCATGATAAAATTCTTTTTTTGAATAACTTGAAAAATAATATAATGCCGGAACACCCAATTTTTCATATTGAAATACAGAATAATAATCGCATGTTATTGCCGCGTCTGCAACTTGAGCGTAATATTTTGAATAAACATCAAAAATAAGTTCGTCGTCAAGAACAAAAAGAACCAGTTTTAATTCTTTATATTTTTTTAAATCGTTGAAGAAAAAAGGATGTAATTCGAAACTGCTTCCGAACGGCATAAAAAATATAATAGAAATATTATTTTTTAATATTATATTTTTAATTTCATTATGTACATAACTTACTCCGAAATTAATACATTTGTCATAAAAATAATAAATTATACCAGATAAAAAATATTCGGAAATTTTTGACGCATTAAAACTTGCATAGTCATTTATTTTATTTGTATTTTCAAGCCGCGGCTGTAATATTAAAATATTATCTTTTTTTGAATGAATTTTGTTAGTCATTAATTTTTTCCAATACACAATTTAATCTTTGAATACATGCGTCATCTTCATTGAAGTTAGTTAAATAATTTATTTGTCTATAATTTTTTTTTATATATTCGTTTTTTTCAAAATTTATATATTTTATTTCAAAATTTATATTTGAAAATAATTTTTTCCAATCAGAAAATCTTAAGCGATTTACATAAGAAGTTCTGTTTATAGTCATCATCTCCCATAATTTTTTGCTGTATTTCAAACATTCGAAAATATTTTTTTCGTCGTCTAAATTATAATGATCCCTTAAATCAATTTGAGTTATAAGCAATCCGTTTTTTTTTAAAACGCGGTTGCATTCTCTTATAACGCATTCCGGAAACCGCAGATGTTCAAAAGTATCGTTTGAAATTATAACGTCAAAAATTTTGTTGCCGAAAGGGAAAATTTTACCATCATATATTTTTAAATCAATACTTTTATTTTTTGACAAGGACTTATTATTAAAATAACTGACTATATCAAGAGC
>JAGOBX010000531.1 GCA_017999075.1 Candidatus Babelota bacterium
ACAACATTGTTATTTCTGCTGATTGATTTTCTCTTGAAAATTAAAACAGAAAAAAAATATATATGTTACATAAATCTTGAGACCATACAGGATTATAAAATATTTTCAAATCCGCAACTGTTTATTGAAAATATCCGCGCGGGCTGTAATCCGAAAAAAAAAATATTTGTATTCATAGACGAAATACAGCGTATTCAAAATTCAGGAATGTTCCTTAAAGGATTATTTGATTTGCAGCCGAACATAAAATTGTTTGTGTCAGGTTCATCATCGCTTGAAATCCAATCAAAAACAAAAGAATTTTTAACCGGCAGAAAAAAAGAAACTGTATTATTACCTCTGACTTTTAACGAAATTGTTGATTACAATCAAAAGTTGCCTGCAATGAAATATATTAGTCTTGCGCATAAAAATATCAATAGATGGCGCGAGCTTGATAAAATATATTCTGCATTACTGATAAAGCAGATCGAAAAATCAGCGTTATTCGGGCATTATCCGGCAATATTAAAAAAATCAGGCAATACTGATAAAATAGAAACGCTTAACGAACTTTTCAATTCATATGTAAAGAAAGATGTAGTTGATTTTATTAAAATTGAGAAAACTGATTTGTTTAATCAATTAGTTAAGGTTTTAAGCGGACAGATAGGAAATCTTATAAATAAATCAGAAATTGGTTCACATATTCAAATAAATTCCGCAACGCTTAATCATTATCTTTCAGTATTGCAGGACACATTTGTTACTCATTATCTCCCGCCTTATACGAGTTTGAGGCGTAACGAAGTTAAATCAGCGCACAAATGTTTTTTCTTTGATAATGGTTTGAGAAATTTTGCGTTACGGATGTTTTCAGAACTTGAATTCCGGCCGGATAAAGGAATGCTTCTTGAAAATCTTGTGTTCACAGAAATTTATAAAAAATTATCCGTGGAACAGGAATTATTTTTCTGGCGCACTAAAGCAGGCGCGGAAGTCGATTTTGTTTTGACTTTCGGTAATAATATTATACCTATAGAAGTTAAATCAGGTTCAGTTAAAAGCGGTATGATATCGAAAAGTTTTCATTCATTTATAGATAATTTTAAACCTGTGGCCGGTATTTGTCTGAACAAGGATACATTCGATATTGCAAATATTAGCGGTTCAAGAATTTATTATATTCCGATACATTGGTTTCTGATTTATTTCAGAGAAATTATTCAGGATATATTAAAATGAATTATTCCTGCAGGGATTATTATGACTATATGCGCCTCAAGATGTAATAACAAGGAATTGTGTGTAATGATACTGAAATACACTGTTGATTTGTCACTGCCCCATGAAGAACGCGGAACTACTTTAATGTCTGATAAAACAGCTCTTAAAAGCGCGCATAAACTTACATGAGTGCTATATGATTCAGTCGCCGAGTATTGTTATACCGGCGCAGGCGCATATTTTGTAAAGAAGATAACCAAACGCGTTTTTGCGGTAAAAAATGCGATTTAGTTATTATATTTTTATTAAACAACAGCTTTGTGAGCGGGCGTGCCGGTGTGGAGGCTTATGAATTATACCGGACATAAAACGCTTGCTATGGTTATGCGATATACGCATTTAGAGAACGCGGACAGCGGGTTAAAACTACTTGACAATAAACCGGAAATCAAAGCAGATAAAGCAATAAATCAAGCGTAAATCTTTAAAATTAGCTACGGTTTTTTTAAAAAATTTAATTAATTTAGTTGTAAGTGATTGAAAATAAAAGTGAACCGCCTGAGAGTCGAACCCAGAACCTACGGATTAAGAGTCCGTTGATTTTAGAACTATCGGATTTATTATCAATAACTTATCTCGAAAAATGCTTTTGGTACTTCTTTGGTACAATCGATATTAACGCTCCATATATATATATTTATTTTAACCGGTATATTTAAGGGAAATAATTCTACCCGGATAGAGAATCAAGGGCAGTTTTTTTATAATGGGTAATTTTAAAATAAAAAAAATGGTAATTTTAAAAAAAAATTGACAAGTCCCATTTTCGCGACGCATCTCCTTGAAAAAAAGGTACAGATGTCAGATATATTCAGGAATTGCTGGGGCATCCAAATGTTAAAACAACACAAATATACATACACAGGAAATCGGTAAAATTAAAAATCTTGCCGAAGATCTTTTTACTTGATTTTATTAAATATATAAATAAAATTTAATCCATGTTAAATTAGCGAGTATTTTATAATAAATACATTTGAAGGTCATTTACCCGAAGTTAACTTCGCCTTTTATCCATATTCGGCACAAATAGCGAAGTCTACTGCGTGTAAAAAATAGTTAGACGATAGTGTCCTAATTTTAAAGACGGGAATAATGAATAAAAAATATATATTTTTTTTAATATTAAGTTTTATTTTCGGATTATTAGGTGAAAAATTTGGTATTAGGGATATACCAATAACCTCAAGTTCTGATTTCATTTTCATTCTACCAACAGTAATTCTTATTTTAGTTATTGGAATAATAATTTTTCCTATTACTGTGAAAATAAATCCAATGAGTATATGGGAACCAATCTTAAATAAAAAAATTTATACTTTCAGAGAAATGCCTTATCAGATATTGTGTTCTCTGTTTGCAGGACTCGGAGTAATAATTAGTCTTGCTGTTAGAAAACAACAGATCAGTTTAATTGGAAGCATTTTGATTATATCTTCTTTAAGTTTATTTATTGGAATAAAACGCATTAAAAAAAAATATGGCAATGATTTTTTTAAAGAAAATTAATTTTATATTATTTAGGTCGGACACCAATCGTCTAACTTCATCCTGTCCCTCGTGCCTTCGCGCGGCCGCGTGCGGTCATCCGCTCTGCGAGCGGACGAGGACAGGACGTGTTATACGTCTGTG
>JAGOBX010000532.1 GCA_017999075.1 Candidatus Babelota bacterium
AGTTAAAACATTTAATAATGTAGGAGGTGATAAAGTAAAATAAAGCATATTTTCTTAAGGGGAGTTTTTTTTAATAATGGGTAATTTTAAAATAAAAAAAACGGGTAATTTTAAAAAAAAATTGACACCGAAATTTATTATATTAAATCTGTACCAAAATTGATAGCCAGACCGATGAACAGAAAACAAATACACCGCATAGAAAACAGAGTTGGGTAAAAAAATCTCTGTACCACCGGCGTACCAAAAATCAGGTAAAAGCGGGTAAAAATAGGTAAATTCAAGCCCCAAAAACAGATCAAAATATGGTCAATTTTAACGATATAAAGCCTTTATTATCAATATGTTATCTGCTAAACTAGAGCGTTGTTCATAAAAATGCCAAGTTGCTCTGCAAAATCTCCACCACCGGTTCAAATCCGGTCGTCGCCTCCATTCCAATTTTCCGCGGCTAACTCTCTTTTTATCAATCTATTTACTGTGTTACTCTGTATGATTTTCACAGACTTTTTTTACCGAACTTTTCCGCGCGGACCAAATACTGACCAAAAATACAAGGTCACGATTTTGCGGTCATAGCTTCTGTTTCGGCAACGGTCTGAACTGCCGGCTTAGTATCGAGCAACTTTAAATCTTTAATTATGATAAATATTTTGGTGTTTTTATGCAGTATTTTAAAGTAGCACATAAAATATATTATATCATAAATGAGATTGTAGAATAAATATCTGAAAAAAATTATTTTGTGAATTGATATAAAATATTGTTTGCGAAATATTAAATATTATTTTTTTTGAAGTTTATTTATGCACAGATAAAAATAGACAAGAAACGGCTGCTGAATTTTTAATTTTTAAATATATACCTGATAAAACTGAAATTTTAAAATGCCGTTGTTCAGCACTTAATTTTTTATCTGTCAGCATAGTGTTTATATATTATAGGATATCAATCTCCTGATTTTGCAGATTGCAAATTTTTTATGTTAAATATTGCAGATATCCTGCAGCCGGAAGTATCATAGCATTATTCTGTTTTAAAATAGGCGTGTCCAGATTTTTTACTAACTGAATAAATGGAATATTCAATTTATTTATCCAGTAATGCGCGGATTTGCTTAAATCCGTTTCGCTTAATTTCACTTCAATAAGCAATAATGGTTTTGTTTTATTAGCGATTATAAAATCGACTTCATGTCCGTCTTTATCTTTTAAAAAATGCAGAGAGTATGAACCAATACCGCAGTCGTTAAGCCGGTTAACATACATTAGAATGTTTAATGCAATAAAATTTTCAAAACGGCTGCCTTCATTAACAGCAAGAGAATAATCGTAAAAATATATTTTCTTTTCTTTTTTTATAGCGCGGGCTAAAGATTTATTATATGGCGGAACTTCAAAAATCAGAAATACCCGTTTCAATAAATCAATGTATCTGACAACTGTTTTATAGGAAATCTGCAAATCATCTGCAATTGACTGCGCCTGCAAGGGACTGGATAGCCGTTCGGGCAGTAAAAGCATTAAATTCTCAATGGTTGTGATATTTTCAATAGCAGCGAGTGTCTGAATATCTTCCCGTGATATCTGTCTTATATAATCATTTGACCATTTGTTGACAAACCTTTTATTATTTGAAATAAGTGGTTCAGGAAATGCAGTCAAAGAATATAGATTTTCGAAAGAAGATTTTATTTTCTTATTTCCATTAGTTATATACTGAAAATTTTTTTCAATCCATTCATAAGAAAGCGGAGAAGCATTATTCTCAATGACTGAAAATTTCTGCGCAAATTCCGATACGCCGAAAGGATTAAATTTATAACCAAAATATCTGCCTGCAAGCGAGTCGCCGGCTTTCAGGAACGTGTCAAGTCTTGCGCTTCCTGTTACTATAATTTGACACTTATCAGAAAATTCGTCATAAATACCTTTCAAAGTATTTTTCCAGTTTTTTAATTTATGTATTTCGTCAAATACAAAAATATTATCTTTGCCTGGCTTTATGTAATCATATAAGAAACGCGGATTTTTAAGATACTCGCGTCTGACAGTCAAATCGTCCCAGTTAAAATATGAGCCGCCTTTTTGTTTGATAATTTTTTTTGCGGTTGTTGTTTTTCCGCTCTGTCTCGGTCCATACAGGAACAGCATTTTTTTCGGCAGGGCAAATAAATAAGTTTCAATATATCGCTTATAAACTTTCATTTTTTTCTCTGTAATAAAATATATTTTTCATTTAAAAATATACAATATATAAAATAAAAAATCAAGTCTATCTTATACAACAATCCAAAATAGACGTGTCCGTTTTGGAATATGAGTAAAAATAGACAGAATTATAAATAATAATTCAAAAAAATTATAATTGAATATTTTTTATGTTATATTATAATTGATTGTAATAAATGAAATTCTTAAGGACGTTAAATATGCAAGCATATAAATTTGAAACAACAATTACCGAACCCGGCAAAATAGAAATGCCTTTTGATTATAGAATTTTAATCAATCATAAGGTAGAGATACTTTTACTTGATACCGGTAAATATGGTTCAGAAAAAGAAAAAATTTAGAATGCCGGCCTACAAATGCGGCGGTCAGGTTAAAGAATTCAGCAGAGAAGATTTATATGCGCCAAGTATATAGTTATTTTATTGATACAAATGTCCTGATTTATTCTACCTTATGAAGATTTGGGACATAGAAAAACATAAAAAATCTACCGACTCATTAAATAAACTTATAAAAGATAATAAATCTCTTTATATTTCAACTCAAATAAAAAAATTGAAAAATGTAAGTAAATTACAAAAAAAACAGCAGGATTTATTAGAGGAAATAAGAAACATCGATAATCTTTGCAGAAGAACTGTTGTACTTTTAAAGCAAACCTGCA
>JAGOBX010000533.1 GCA_017999075.1 Candidatus Babelota bacterium
ATTTGAGATTTATCTAAAAAGTAATTGCCAGCAATACTGGTAATAGTAAAATCAGTGCCAACTGTGCCTTGGGTATTAGAAATAGCTCCTAAGGTTGACTCGCGATAAGTATTGTATTCATAATTGCCTGAAACAAAATATTCATTTATTTTAGAAAAATTCGATAAACGCAACCCAATATTGACAAAATTAAAATATTTTTTAATAATTTTTTTGGAATCAAGAATTTTATCCATTTTTTCAAAATCAGATATTATTTTATTATTTCCTGCCATAATTATGGTGTATGTTAACGGAAAAATATTCACATCAAAAAAAACCTTTTTCATTCCTGAAATTACACTTTTTTTTAATAATTCAGATTCTCTTGAAATATAATTTGATTCACCTGGAAACAAAAAAGAAACAATTCCTGTTTCGGTTAATTTGGATTTTATCAAAGCATATGTTTCAGGATAATAATAAAAAGCATTTTGAAGAAGAGCAGTGTTTTTTATATCAATTATTATAAAATCAAACTTTTTCTTAGATTTAGTAAGATAATTCTGCAGGCTTCCGAAATGTATCTTTACATTTTTCAATTGACTCAATAATAATTCAGAACTGTTATCAATTGTTTTAAGCGCAGAAAAATAAAGCTTTTCAGAAGGAAATACAACATTTATTTCCTCAGTATTCACTGATTTCAGTTTATCCATCAAAGGAAAAAATAAAATACCGTCAATCAAAAGAACTGGTTTTTCTTTAGTTTGAACTGTTCCTGAAAAGATTATTTCTTCATCTATTCCCGGCTCAAATTGAAATAAAACAGGCGTTCCGGAAATCATCAAACATTTTTCATTTTCGGAGCTGATTAAAATATGTTTTCCATACTCATCATTTATTTCTTCCGATAAAAAAAAACCCGGATAAATTTTCCGGATCAAATAATTACTGAAATCATTATAAGAAAATATAAAAAAAACACTAATGAAAAAACACAATATGCCTGTCAAACTAATTTTTTTAGAATTTAAATAAATATAAATAATCAACAAAAAATTTATTACAACACCAAGAAAAGAAAATAAATAAAAATCTATTATATAATTTACTGAAAAGTAAGTAAGTAATCCTGCGATTATAAAACCTGCGGTTTCTTTTATATATAACGATGTAACAGTATGCGTTTTTTCATTGGAATTAAGCAGACAACAAAAAATAAAACTATTAATAAAACACGGTATTATAATTGATATAACTACAATAATTAAACATTTTATTATATTAATTTCTGTATTTCCTGAAACAAAAAATATGCCTGAATATTTTATAAAAATCAATGAGGCAATACATACCAGTAAATATATAAAACATAAATAAACAAATTTTTTTTCACTAAATCTGAATTTTAATCCGGATATGCACCCTGCAATATTAGCCGAAAACCATATAAACCAGTAAAATGATATTATATATTCGCTGCCGTTAAACAGAGATAATAATTCCCTGAATAAAACAGTTTGAAAAGTCAAGCAGATTATACTTATAAAAAAAAATATAAGGCCTGTATTTAAGTTATTGTTACCGGAATTTCCCATTGATTTTATAACCGCAAAATTCACAGGTTCCTGAATTTGAAATTTTTAATGATTTGATATTATATCCTTTTCTTTCGGCTATAAGTTTACCGCAACCCGGACAATAAGTATTGGTTTTATCTGAATCAAGATTTCCTATATAAACAAATTTTAAACCTTCGGATTTTGCAATATTAAAAGCTTTAATCATAGTATGTTCAGGAGTAGGAGGTTTATTTTTAAGTTTGTAATTAGGAAAAAATCTCAAAAAATGAACAGGTACATCTTCTCCTAAATTAACTTTTATCCAACTAACAAATTTTTTTATTTCATTATCAGAATCATTTGCCCCTGTGATAATAAGGTAACTCACTTCAAGCCATATATTTTCTTGTTTTAATATTTTTAGCGACTCAAGAACAGGCTTCAATTTAGCTGTAGTAAAACTTCTATAAAAATTTTCACTCATACCTTTAACGTCTATTGTTGCCGCATCAATATATTTACAAAGTTCGCGCAGAGGTTCTTCATTTATATATCCAGCGCTGACAATAGCATTTTTTAATCCCTGTTTTTTCGCTATTTTAGCGGTTTCAAGAACATATTCGTAATAAATAACAGGTTCATTATATGTATATGATATTATATCCGATTTACTTTTTTTCGCATATTCAACAATCTGTTCAGGTTCTACTGCGGTTATCGCACGCATATCAAAAGGATTTAACTGAGAAATATTCCAATTCTGACAATTTATACAATGAAGATTACATCCTGCAGTAGCAATTGAAAAGGTAGAACTTTTCGGAAAAAAATGAAAAAAAGGTTTTTTTTCTATAGGATCAAGCGCCATAGTTACAGGGCGGCCAAATACCAGACTATAAAGTTTTCCATCTATATTGGCGCGGGCTCTGCAATCTCCCTGTTCACCTTCTTCTATAACGCATTCTTTAGGACACAACAGGCATAAAATTCTTCCCGCTTCCAATTTTTCATAGTATTTTGCTTCTTTTAAAGCAAGACCTTTAGCATTTACAAGAGCTTTAGTAATTTTTATTGAATCATTACCAGGATTAAACACAACTTCAGTAATTCCTGTTTTTTCATAGGAAAGACTTTTCCGGAATTCAATATTGCTTTCAGTATTTTTATTCGCAGAAATAGTATTATATTCCGAATACTTTTCAGCATTACGATTTTCCGTTATCTGATATATTAAAAATAAAATTACAATTATAAAAATAAAATAAGGAAAAAACTTTTTCATTTTTAACAGTATATCGGATTATACTAATAATTTCAAGAAAAAAATAATAAACAATGGCTGCGGCAAA
>JAGOBX010000534.1 GCA_017999075.1 Candidatus Babelota bacterium
CATAAAATTATTTGAATTAATGTGTGATTGTTGGTCTCAAGGTTTGTCAGCAGTCTTATTTCTTCGAGAGTTTCAATGCTAATTAATTGAGATTCGTCTATTATTGTTGCCACAATCCTGTTTTCAGAATATTCTTTTATCAAAAATTTATTAAGCGATTCAAGAAGATAAACTTTAGAGTTTTCTTTTTTGTTAAATCTGACGCCGAAGTCTATAAGCATATTTTTTAAAAGTTCGACAAACGATAATGTCGGATTGAATATATAAGCTATTTTAATCTTAGGGATTGTTTCAGAACTGTGAATTTTGTCCATAATTAAACGGCTGATAGTTGTTTTCCCGCTTCCGACAGGGCCTGTTAAAACCAAAAAACCTTTTAAATTCTCAATTCCATACATCAATGTTTTATAAACGTCCTGATGTATAGCTGAAAAATAAAAAAAATCTGCATTAGGAGTTAATTCAAAAGGAGCTTTTATAAAATTAAAATATTTAAGGTACATTTTAGCGTTTTAATTATTTTTAATTTTTATATTTTTTACCGGTAAATCTTCGACAGGAGTTTCATTTAAATTATCATTTGATATAACCGGGGTTATAAATATCAGCAATTCAGTATTGACATCATTTTTTTCTTCTGAAGTAAACAGCGCTTTTCCAAGATAGGGTATCTTGCTTAAAATAGGAACTTTTTTTATTGAAGTAACCTGGTCTTTTTTTATCATTCCGCCTAAAGCTACAGTATAGTTATTTTTTACAATTACAATTGTTGAAGCTTCACGTTTTTTTATGACAGGATTGTTTAACATTGACAATGTTTCTATTTCACTTACAGTTTGTTTTATATTGAGCATAATTGAACTGTCAGAACTTATATTGGGAGTTACTTCAAGAGTTATTCCCACATCTTTATATTCGGTTGCAACATCAGGATAATTGGTAAGATTGTGGTTTAAAACTATTGATTGAGTTGTTGCAGGTAAACTTAAAGAATTGTTTGATTTGTCCGTATTATTATTATCATCTGAAGAACTACCCTGTATTTTAACTATAGGAACTTCTTTTCCTATAATTATTTTAGCCGGTGTATTGTTTTTAGTCAATATCTGTGGTTTTGATAATATGTTGACTGAAGACTGTTCAGCAGCTAAATTAAAAAATAAATTATATTTGTTAGTGTTTAGCAAAGAATATCTTAGGCCCGTTAATGGAGAATTTAAAGCCAGATCAGCCTGTCTTAAATTTTGTTCAACGCCTGCGCTTTGATACTTATCTCCCAACTGCCATTCAAAACCATACCGTTCAGAATCATCCAGTTTGACTTCTGCGATTAAAACTTTTATTAACACCTGTTCAGGTTTTTTATCTAATTCAAACAGAGCTGCTTTCATTTCATTAAGCCGTTTTTTGTTTTTTGTTCTGATAATTACTGAATTGGAATTTTCTGATGAGACTATATTTATATTGTCGGAAGATGAAGAAGATGCAGTATTGGAATATAATTTGTTTAAAAATTCAGATACTTCCTTCGAAGAATTATAAACAAGATTATGAACATATACAAATTCATTTTTTAGTTCAGGAGACTGCTGTTCATCGGCATCCAGTATGGATAATATGTCAGAAATATAACGCTCCATAAATTTCGGCAACGCCGCCAAAATTGAATTATTATATGTCAACGGGCATAATTTAATATCTTCATCGATATTATCAACGGATTTTAAAATTTCTATATCAGATGCTCTGTCCTGATTTAAAACTTGCGTTAATTTTGAATGTGCAAGTAAAACATTCAGAATATGTATTTTATACATTTTTATATTTGTTTTTTTAAGAATTTCTGTTATTTGCTCCCATTTTTCAGTCAATTCTTTCAAAACTTTTATATCGGCAAATGCTATGCATATATTAAATTCCGGCAAAATACGGAATTTAAGACCTTCATCCTGAATAATTTTTACAGATGTATCAAAGTTTGTTAATTCATGTTCATATTCGAATATTATAATTGCGTTACGTTTTGATTTGAAATTTAATCCTCCTGCATTTTCTATCTTATTTTTTATGATTTTATAATCGTTTAAATTTAAAATTGATACAAATATTTCAGGGAAAAATTTAAAAGGAACCTGATATTTTGACAAAACTGTTATTGTGTCATCGCTTATTAATTCAGAAACAGAATATGAAGTCTGCATTTCCTTATTCATAGATGCAACAAAATCTTTGAGTTTTATGGATTCGTATTTGAAAATTTTACCATTGCTTTTTTCCTGAAGAAATTCATTACTGTATAATAACTCGGAATTTTTATCGTATATTATCCATTTTCCTGTTTTTAAATATTTTTCTTTGTTGTCAGGAATTTTATAAATTTTAACAAACTCGTGTATTTCCTGAACTTCATAATTTGTATTTTGATAAATATATTCAATTAATTTTTTATATTTTTTTAGATGATATCTTATATCCGAAATAACAATTAAATTGTCTTTGTCAAAATATTTTATGTTTGATAATGGAAATTTAATTTTTTCTATTACTGATTTTACCTGAAGATATAAGGATGATTTTACAAAAAAAGGTTCATTATCCATTGTCAAATCAGTTGAATCAACCATATCATTTTCTATGCCGCTTACCAGAAAATTCAGAGTTTTGTTTTGCTCTTTATTATGTGGTTGCTGGTTTCCTGAATTAGATAATGAAAAAGTTTTTAAATCAGCAGGGTATAAATCATATATTTGATTGAATTTCGGATCTTTTTTTTCAATACCGTAATTATTCATTAAAATAATATAATCATTATGATCTATTACATTATCTCTATTAAAATCACACATATTATAAAATTGTTCTTTATTGCTGTCTAATCC
>JAGOBX010000535.1 GCA_017999075.1 Candidatus Babelota bacterium
ACATTATTAATTCGCCTATAGTCAAATCTCCTATAAGTATTCTGGATACCGCATACCATGTGAAAATCATTCCTGATATTATAGCGGCTATAGCAATGATAAATTCAAATCCGTTTGTTATAGCCGTAATTATCATAGAATTTTTTCTTATGTTAAGGTAAAGATATTTGAGTTTTTTTATCACTCTGTCTTTTATATCGTATCCCTGTATTGCTCGTACTCCTGAAATGGATTCGTAGCTTTTTGCCGAATATTCTTCCTGCCGCGCCGTAATGGATTTCACATATTTTCTGATATAATCCGATAACTTATAATAACAATACGCGTTAAACGGTATTACGATTGCGCTTAATAATGCCAGTTTATAATCAATAATAATTATAATGACCGGAAATAGAAAAAAATATAAAATATATTCCAGCATTTGTATTATTAAATTTGACAATATGCCTATTGCCGCCGACAAATCGCTGAATTTAAATATAACCTCGCCAGTTTTTTTATTTGTAAAATATGAAAACGGAAGATCGAAAATTTTTTTATAAAATCTGAATTTTACGTCGTAATCTATTAAACTCTGCATATAAGCCGAATAGTAATTTTGCAGTAAATCAAGAAGAGCTTTGAATCCTGCAGCTATGCCTCCGGTTATTAAAAGTATTTTTAAAAGTCCGTAATTTTTTGCCGGTATTACTGTATCGAATATTAATTTTGTAAAATATGTGGGTATCATTGCAAGACCCGCGGCAAGTAATCCGTATGCGGTTACTTCTATAAAATAAAAATAATACGGCTTAAGAAATTTAAGAAGTTTGATTAAACTGTAAAGCCGGTAGTATTTATAATCTTCCTGCAATATTGAAGATTCAACGCTTTGTATTAAAAAATAAACAGGATGCAGCAATATCGAATAATTTTTTGTATATCCTCTGCGTTTGCCCGATTTAAAATCTTCGCTGAATCCTCCGAACGGTTTTAATATCTCTTCGGTTATTTTATAATAATAATAAAATTTATGTCTTATATTTTGTTCGTTTAAAAAATTTATTCCGTATTCGTATAAATTGTAATTGTGTTTTTTTAATTCGTATAACACGTATGAACTTGAAGTTGATTGAGCCCAGATGCGTTCAAGCCGGAAATATGTTTCTATTAATCTGTGAAATCCTTCGCCCATTAAAAATTGAGCGTTGTTGTGATTATTTTTAACGTTTTCTTTTAATCTTTCGGACTCTATAAATAATCTGTATCTGATTCTTTCAATTTCGGCTTTTTTTAAGGGATAAGGACCGTCGGCATATATTTCTTTGGCAAGCGATTTTAAATATTCGCACACTCCTGAATTTTTATCTTCTATTTTTTCAAAATAATCGCCTGCTTTTTCATCTCCGTAAATTACGCAATCTTTAAATATGAAAACCCATTTTGCGTTTCGTTCTTTAACGATTTTATGTTGACAATAACTTAACGGCTGATATTGTATTTCTATTGAATAATCTTCGAACTCAAAATTTTTTTCTTCATAAACATTCCTGCCGGTTAAAATTATAAATTTTAACGGTTCAGTTATTTTATTTCCGGTTTCGCTTTCTATTTCAAGTTTTAGAGAGCGTCCGTATCCTATGAGTCCTACGCTATGCTTTTCAGACGATAATAATTTTAATAATCTATTGATTGAAGAGTTTTTTGTAATATTAAGATTTATATTCATTTGCCGGAATTAATCATTAATTTATAAATTTTTTTCGATGTTAATATTTCAATTTCCGCTTGCTTGATTGATATTAAAAAACGTCTGTGTTCAAGTTCGGAGTTAAGCAAATTGTCTATAGGAATAAATCCTTCATTGTAAAGATTTTTGTTAATGGCAAGAATTTCATCGTATAAAACAAGATTTTTTTTGAAACAATTCATATTTTCGGAAAGTGTCTTTAAAGCCGATAACGCTTCAGAAAATATAATTTCAGATTCTGTTTTTGCTTTTAAATAAGCTAATTCGTAAAGTTTATATATCGAAGCATATTCGGTTTCAGATATTTTTTTTAATTTGAAAATATCTATTGGAATATTATATAAAAATGAAATATTCCAGCGTTTATCGTATTTATCAAATACCGAATTAAATGTTTTTGACGAATTTATCAGCGTATATCCGTTTGAAATTATAATGTCGGCTTTGAATTTATCGAAATCTATGGTTTTGTCTATATCAATTATTTTTTTTTGGATTCTGAGTTTTTTTAGCTGCGGCAGCGATTCAATGTTAAAATCATTAATCGCGTCCGCATAAGGCGGCTCAGTATCCTGAATAGTTTCGGGTTCAATTATTTCTAATTCTTTATCGTTAATAGATAATCCTGAATATTTCTTTTTAAAGGTTTCAAAGATATTTTTAAATTCCGCGGCGGCCTCGTTTATAGCGGCTTCAGTTTCGTTTAACCGGATTTTAATTTTCATATGGTCGGCTTTTTTAATTATTCCGGCGGAATATTTTTCCGAATTGGTTTCGTATAATGTTTGCATATCTTTATAGTCTGACAATAATTGCGAAAGTTTAATTTTTTGTTTCAGGATATCTTTTAATTCTGTAAAAATCGTTCGTTTGAGGGATGTTTTTTTTTCAAGCATTGAATAATAATCATATTCAAGTTTTAATTTTAATTTTTTTAATTCTCTGTTTTCGCGCGATTCTTTATTAAAATTTTTTGAAATCTTAATTCCGAATTCGGAATATGCGCTGTTTGCAGGTTCGTAAATTTCGGAAGAGAATTTTGAAGACCCTGCTTTTGCTTGAATATTCACAAGAGTTCCGTCTTTAAAAATTTTGTCAATATTTAATCCTGAATTTATACGCCTTGATTTTGTTCTATCTGTAGC